>CATJSX010000163.1 GCA_949743265.1 uncultured Peptococcaceae bacterium | reverse complement strand
TGTCGGCGCAAACGTTGGCGAATCTGCTGCAAAAGGCTTTCCGGTCCCAGCACCCGAATGACTGGACCGAAAGAAAGCAGCTGAATCAAAAGTTCTGTTTCATCTTTGGCAGCGTAATAAATGCGGCAGAGATAACGACCTGTGACTTCATCGTATTCAGTAATTTTTTCATATTTGGCAAAGTGCAGCATGCAGCGTTCCAGCGCGTTGCGCTCATGAAAAATTTCTATGGTGACAGGCTCTGACGCCCATTCTTTATCCAGCCATGTGGGCCAATAAACAGGCGTTTCTATTTTCTCCAGCATTTCCAGCGCTGTAATGCGGGCAAGATTGACAATAATCATACCTGCCGGTCGTTTGTGTTTATAATTCAGTCCATGCAAACGAAACTTATCATCTTTAGTCGAATACTCCAAACGTTGCGGCAGTATATATTTGCGGCTCGCAGTAAGAGACAGGCGCAAGATTCGCTGTTCCTTAACAGCCTGAAGGCATTGGCGAAAAAAATAACGGTATTGCTCATCATCATAAGGATCACCGTCTAAACTTTGGTCAAAAGAAAGAATATCTTCCGGTCTAAATAAAGGTTCCGCTTCACCAATCAGTAACGATAACTGTTGATATTCCTCAGCAGTAAGAAATAGTAGCAATCGTTTGTCTAAAAGCAACGCTGCTAAAAATCGTTTTTCCAGCGTGGTCAGGGGACGCGCAGTAACAGTAACTTTTGCTTGATACTGTCCGTTTTGCGCTGTCAACAAGTCCCATTGACCGTTTAAAAGTTTGGGCATGATGGATATTACGCTTTCGCCAAAGCCTTCCTGACGAATAATAGCCTCTATTTCTTGACCGCTCAGCGCTTGTTTTTGGCAAGCTGCTAAAATTGCGGCGATAACTTGATAATAGCAGCCGTAAACTTCGCAAAAAAGCATGGTTACTCTTCCTTTCTCAAATACATACCATATAATCGCTCAAAGTCACGAAATATCTTGCGCTCTACGTTTTTGTTAGAACAACGAAAGGTTACTATCCGACCGATAAAAGTTTTCAGCCAAGGAAGCATTTCGTTAGCATCATAAACTTGATGACGATACATATACTGTCCCTCTGTTAAGGCTTCTATCTGTCCATGTCTGCCTTCTCGCTTCAAACGTGCCAAAACATAGTTTTCTCGTTTTTCATCAATAGCTATGACCATTTCCACTGTTTCCAATTCGTCAGCGTTTCCAAAAGAAACACCCCAGCAGTGAGGCAATTTTTGCGCCAGCAACTGTTGGTAGTTTTCATAATGCGCCACTTTTTCACCCAAAGTTATGACATCAATATGGTCCAAACGGAAATGACGAAACCATTTTTGTTTGGACAAATAAGCTGCCAAATAGGCGCGACCGGTTTGTTCACTGCGCATGATTTTTAGCGGAATCAACATGGTACGGTCATCATCTAAAGCAACCCACCGTTTTTGAGCAATGGCAGATAGAAGCGTTAACAAAATATCATCGTCAAGGGTATGCACCATAAAATGATGTTTGAAAGTAAAATACTCGTTCTTTCGTCCAGCGGCATCAAGTATAAAACTGCCAATAACGCCCAAAGCGGACGCTTCCTGAAAAAACATCAGCCCCTCCAATACCGCTGCGCTTAAATCAAGCGCCGTTATGGGCTGCAAACGATAGTACAAAGCGCGTCCCTCTTTTTGTGCCCATAAGAGTCCCAGCTGAACATATTCATTGGCTTTGCGTCGTATGGTTTGTGTGTCCAAGATAACATTCAGCCTATGGCTTAACCGTTGATTCAATCCTTCCGCCGTATAGCTTTGCCCATCGGCTAATGCATCAAGCAGATAAAAATGAAGCACTAAATCATTATCAGTGAAACTTTTGGATTTCCAAGCACGGTATAAAGGGTTAGCATCAGTCAAAGACGCCTTTAAGACCAAAAAAATTCGCTTGCCCTGCTGTGAATAATCCCACCGCACCCACTCGTTCAGCCAACTCTCCACCCGCCGCCGTTCATTGTCATAAGTACGCCCGCTTTTGTAGGTATAGTCTTTTCTCACTTTAAAGCCGTAAATATAAAAATCGCGCATATAGCTGCGCACTTTGGCGAAATTTTTGACTAACTCGCTAAATTCTGCCATAAATGCCACCGCCTTTGATTTGCTATGTACGGTCATTGTAACTAATTTTGACAATCAAGACAAGAATAAACGGAATTATAAAAGAATGACAAAAAAACAGCGGCAAGGCTTTATCCCACTGTTTTTTTGTAGCAAATTTATATTTCCCGTTTATTGTACTTATCTTTGACATAGTCATAAGATTCTCGAATGAGTGGCTCTTCTTCATCAAGTGTTATCAACCACACCCTTTTTCGCTTAAAAACTGGTGATAAATTAACATGAACGCTTAGTAAATACGGTTGATGACATAACCGGCAGTTGTTAAATCATTGATAATCGCGTTAATATGCTCCTGACCGTTGGTTTCGGCGGTTACTTCTAGTTGAACATTGCTGTAACGATCGATAGCTTTAAACTGATTATGCTCCAGTTTAATAACATTGGCTCTTTGTTTGGTCAAAATTTCGGCAATGCGCAAAAGTTGTCCCGGTGTGTCTGGTAGATCCACTGAAAAGCAAAGGATTCGTCCCCGCGAAACCAAACCGGAATTGATGATAGAAGAAATAGTGACAACATCGATATTGCCGCCAGAAACAACACAAGCAACTTTTTTATTGCGAGTATTGAGTTTTTTTAGAGCCGCTAACGGCAAAACGCCAGCAGTTTCTGCAATCAATTTGTGTTTTTCAATCAACATCAACAAGGCTTCCATAATATCTTCTTCACTAACTTCGATAATACCGTCAACATAACGATTGACAATATCGAAACAAATATCACCAACTTGCTTAACTGCTACCCCTTCGGCAGAAGTATGCACGCTGTCCAGTTCTACTACATGACCAGCAGAAATAGATTTGCTCATACTGAGTGCGCCGGAAGGCTCGACACCCGTTACACGAATATTGGGATTGACGCTTTTCACCGCTAGGGCAATGCCGCTAATCAATCCGCCGCCACCGACAGGCACCAAAATTTCGTCAACATTACTGAGTTCTTCCACTACCTCTAACCCAATAGTTCCTTGACCGCACAAAACATCATAATCATCAAAAGCATGGACAAAAGTATAATGATTTTCTTCTGCCAATTCATGCGCTTTACGTGCCGATTCATCATAAACATTGCCATGAATAACGACTTTAGAACCATACGCTTCAGTAGCTTCAATTTTAATTAACGGCGTTACCGTTGGCATAACAATAGTTGAAGCAATGCCCAGCTTATTGGCAGCAAAAGCCACCCCTTGCGCATGATTGCCAGCAGATGAGGTAATGATGCCTTTATTGCGCTCATCTGCCGATAAATTGGCGATTTTATTATAAGCGCCGCGAATCTTGAAGGAACCAGTACGCTGTAAATTTTCAGGCTTGATGTAAACACTGTTGCCATACTCACCGCTGAAAAAGTCACTGTAAAGCAGCTCTGTTTTTTTGATAACACCACGAAGATTAGCCTGCGCTTTTTTAATATCTTCCAAATGATCCCTTTTATCCAATCCGGTCATCTCCTAAACTGTATCATAATTTGTTTTATAATCAAAACTATTATAGCACACAGCTTGTTCAATGCAAAGAAATTTCGTGTCAGAAGATTGATTTATGCACAAAACAGACGCTCAAGAATAAATTATAAAGAGCAGATATGCTACATTTAACAAGGAGGATTATTATGAGCTACTATAAAAAAGATAAAAGCTACTATACGCAGTTGTCTAACGGCTGTTGCCCTCCGCCAGAAGATCCATGCTGCAAGCAAGGACCAGTAGGACCGCAAGGTCCTGCCGGTTGTCAAGGTCCAGTTGGTCCACAAGGACCTCAAGGACCCATGGGCGACATAGGACCTCAAGGACCCGCTGGTTGTCAAGGACCTGCTGGACCTATGGGACCGGCAGGTCCCGTTGGACCAGTAGGTGCGCAAGGTCCCGTCGGTCCTGCGGGACCGCAAGGACCCGCTGGTGATGCAGGACCACAAGGTCCTCAAGGCGAACCGGGACCAGTTGGTCCGGCTGGCGTAGCTGGTGCTGTCGGACCACAAGGTCCTGCTGGTGAAACAGGTCCCATGGGACCGCAAGGACCTGCTGGTCCGGCTGGTGCAACAGGCGCTACTGGTCCTCAAGGACCTCAAGGCGAAAAAGGTGATACTGGTGCTACGGGTCCAGTAGGTCCCGCTGGTGCAACTGGTCCTCAAGGACCGCAGGGTGAAAAGGGGGATACTGGCGCTATGGGTCCTGCCGGTCCCGCTGGCCCAGTAGGACCGCAAGGGCCTCAGGGCGAAAAAGGCGACACCGGTGCTACAGGCGCAACTGGTGCCACAGGTGCAACTGGTCCCATGGGACCGCAAGGACCCCAAGGCGAAACAGGACCAACCGGTCCGCAAGGTCCAGTTGGTCCCACCGGCGCAGCTGGCGCTGGGGCTATTATACCTTTTGCATCAGGTCATCCCGTGACGTTGACAACAGATGCTACTGGCGCCGCCGCTGCTCCCGCTTTCATTGGCTTTGGCGATTCGGCACAAGGTACGCCTATTCTTAATAATATCATTGATTTGACAAATCCTACAGAAACCTTAAGCAACTTTGCCTTTTCCGTTCCTAGAACAGGTACCATTACCGATATGACCGCCTTTTTCTCAACGACTGTATCGCTTGCTTTAACTGGCACTACCGTCAATATTCAAACGCGGTTGTATCAATCAACCGACGGCAATACGTTTACTCCCGTCCCTGGCGCTGTTATTACCTTAACGCCAGCATTAAGCGGCGTAAG
>CATJSX010000162.1 GCA_949743265.1 uncultured Peptococcaceae bacterium | reverse complement strand
TCTATTAACATTAGATTTTCTCTCATTTATTCTATCTCCTTCATCATCAAAATGGTATTTCACTTTCGCTAAAGGCTACTTCTTCACCCAAAGAAAGGTCATTGGTATAACTATTAGTATTGTTACTATTACTCTTGCTGCCTAGAAACTCCACCCGTTCGGCAATTACTTCTGTTATCCAGCGTTTTTGACCGCTATTGTCTTCGTAAGCACGAATTTGTAAGCGTCCTTCTATGGCTGCTTGCTGACCTTTAGCGAGGTATTGGGCACAATTCTCGGCCGCCTTATTCCATACCACAATGGGGATAAAATCAGCTTCTTTATTGCCTTTTTGATTGGTAAAGGGGCGATTGACCGCTAACGTAAAATTAGCTATCGCGGTGCCATTGGTGGTATATCTCAATTCTGGGTCTTTCGTTAAACGACCGATTAAACAAACTTTATTCATAGCGGTCTCCTTTGCCGTGATTTTCTTTCAGCCGACTATCCAGCTCCCCATAAAGTCGTTTCAAGGCGGTATAAGATGCCTGATAATCTCGTTCCAACTCTGCTAAGGTATTTGCCTTACTGCCTCTGATTTGTCGGTCTAAGCAACCTTTAACTAATCCTGACAGGCTTGTATAATAGCCAACGTTTTCCCAGCTCTCTTGACCAGCGTTTTCTCCTTCCTGCGTAATACGTTTGCGGGCTAAGATAAAATTGCGTTCATCGCTTCTCAACCAGTATTGCTCATCTATTGCTATTTCCATCTTTTTCTTCTCCTATCAAATTGAATGATTTAATTTTCTCCTCAGCTCAATCGCTCAGCCTCACGCTAACATACCGTGACTGATACACCCGTTTCTTTTTGCACCTGCTCGCGAAATTCATCAGCTTTGCTGTTGTTCTCACTGAGATGTATTAAATATATTTGTTGCAGCTTGCTTAAATCGTTAGCCTTAAGCATTTGCAAAAGCGTATCAATGCTCATATGGCTCTGTATGATTCTGTTTTTTAACTTGCCGTTAATCACACCGTCATGATGGTTTTGTCTAAGATACTCTACATCATAATTAGCTTCTACCATCATATGGGTAACGCCACTAAACCGATAAGGACAATAGTAACTGTCAGTGATATACAGCAGCTTTTCTTTCGTTTTCATGCTGACCAGCAGATAACCAAAATTGGTCACATCATGTTTAAGTTCAAACGGTACGATTTTAAAGCTGCCAATATCTATTGCTTTTAACGGCTCTAACGCATGATACCGATGCCCTTTGCCTTTAATTTCTGCTAGTGTATCTTTTGCCAGATAGATATCCATGCCAAACGCTGCTAAATGGCTGTGGCTTTGGCAATGGTCCTGATGACTGTGGCTGATTAAACAGCCGCTAATATCGCTCAAATGAAAACGACAGGCCCTTTGGATGGTTTTCAGAGAAACCCCTGCTTCTATCAGCAGGGCGGTCTCTCCATCGTTGATTCGATAACAGTTGCCTTTGGAGCCGGAGGCCATAACTTGAATATCCATTAGAACAGCGCCCCGCCGTAGGCTTCCGCTTCTGCCGCTCTGATTTCATCGGTGATTCGTTCCTCTTCTCCGAAAGTGATTTCTGCATCAAGGGCAAGTGGTTCCTTTGTTTCCACAATCTCGGTTTCCTGATAATCCGCCTCTAACACTTCACCGGTTTCTGCATCGATTTTCAATATTTTCTGATTGGCTTTTTCCTCTATCTCCGCTGATACATTCTTTTCTACCATCATTTCTTCGGTCCTCCGGAAAGTCTCTAACGCTAAATTGCTATCATCAGTTGTATTGAGTAATGTCTTGCAAAGACGGTTGATGACCGTTTTCTTGCTCATTTCTTCAGTAAATCTGCCATGGGCTGTGTTCGCTTTAATTTTTCCACTATCGTCAATAGGGTTATTTCGGCTTTGTTTCCACGCTTGTTTTAATTGCTGCATGGTCATAATCAAGCTTTCTTCGTGACCATCTTTGTACAGCGCTGTAGCATAGGCACAGACGATTCTGGTATTATCGATATTAGCCAGCTTTTGTATATGCTTCACAATAACGGTTCGTCCCCGTTGTTTGGCGTATTCAAATTCATCAGCTTCATAAACCACATCAGCAAAAATATCCTCAACCTCCGGTCGTACGCTTTTTGTAACGTAGATAGTACCAAGATACGACCGCTGTAATGTCAGCTGATTGCCATAAGGGATAAAGTAACATTGTTTTTTGATGGGATTTAACCCTTGTACTACCATGGACAATAAGGAATTAGCGATACTATCTTTAGTACAGGATAGAATAGCCGGGATATTGTTTTTATCCTTGATGTTCTGTAATTCTAACCATGCTGCTTTTAAAGCATTTTCCGGTGAATAGTTTTCTGGGAAGAAGATTTCACCGTTATTTTGCATAGCAGCAATTCTATTCGCTACGACGTCTACCACATCATTTTTGAGTAACGCTAATTCATTGTTCTTATTACTTGGCATAGGTGTATTCGTTGGTTGTTGAGCCATTTAAAACACTTCCTTTTCGTTTTGCTGAGCTTCCTTCTTATTTCATTGCTCTTTTCTTCTTTTTCATTTTGTCTTCATTTCGCTGCTCTTTTATTTACGCCGATACGCCTGTAGAAAATTCTGTTTCTTCCACTGTGACTGCTCTTAACTGGCGGTCGTCTCTGCTGACCACCAAGCGAATGACTTGCGCATTGATAGGGTTAATCTCGCTGACGCTCTCGGCATTATCGATAAATACCGGCAGCATTAAATCCCATGCTTGTCCCAGCTTTTCGATAATTTCTAAGCCGGCATTGATTTTACTGGCTTTATTGGCTGATTGATATGGTACTAAAGCGTTGGCACATCTGACCAGCACTTGGCAATCTTCCACCACTGAGCCGTTGATTTGCTGGTTGAACAGTCTAAATTGAATCTTATCGAAATGCTGATTGATTTTATCGGACAGGCAACGCATCTTGGCTTGAATAAACTGATTGCACAAGTAGGCTTTATAGTCCAGCTGTTCTTTTTCAGCGTTAAACTGCTTCTCTAAGGTCATCAGCTCTTGCACGCGCTCTTTCTGTTTAGCATTGCTTTCCATCTGCGCTAATAATTTATTATAGCGTGACATTTCCTGCTGATTTTGCGCTATTTTTTCGTTGATTTCAGCCCTTAAGCCTTGTTGTGCGTGCTGTTCATTACGCAGCATTTCCTCACATGACTTGATAAATTCGGTAATGTCGGTTGGTGGAGTAAATGTTGGAAGCTGTGCTTTCTCTTGTTTTACCTTGTCCAACTGTTCTGCCACCAGCTGTTCTTGCTTTTGCAGTTCCATCAGTTTGCTTTCATAACGCTTAACCGCTTCTTCCGCTTGGGCTATCATTTCTTTGGAACATTCTTTGGAGCCTTGCTGATTAACAGCATCAATGCGTTTCGCTTTGTTTAGGTTAAACTGCTGGCGGTCGTTCTCTAGTTTTTCTGCCGGCAGTGGCTGACCGCAGGCAAAGCATATTGTCGTTGGTTCGTACTTTTCATGGTTAATATCGTCTAGTTGTTTCAACAGCGACTGTCGTTTTTCGTTCATGCGGTAGATATCGCGGTTTGTTTGCTCCAGCTTGCTTTGCGTTTGGTAAATTTCGCTGTTAATATCGGCTTTCTGCTGCATCAGTTGACCATATTGACTGTTTAGCTTATCGCTAATTTCTTGTTGGCTTTGTATAAACGCCCCTTTCTTTTCAGCCAGCATAGCTTTCGCCTCTGCCATTCTCTGCATGATTAAGCCTTTGCCCTCATCAGCGTTCACTTGCTCTTTCTCCCGTTGATACGCTTCATGACGTTCTTGCAAAACCGTTAGCTGGCTTTGTATTTCTTCCGCTGATAATTCTACATCGGTAATAGCTTTTTCCGCTTCATCAATACGGGCAGGCAACAGTTTCATTTGCTCGTTAAGATTCTTTTGTTCTGCTTTGACGATTTTCTGTAATTCGTCAATGGTGTAATACTGGTTAGTGGTCCCTGTTTTTAACAGCATTTCCTGCAAAGGTTCTAGTTCTGCATCAAGGGCAATGACTTCACTGTCACTGATTTGACCGAAAATACTGATGAGCACCTGCCGTCGTGACTGCCAGTCTAATTCTTGCGGGAAATAGGTGGGCATGGATAAAATTTTAGCCTTGTCTTTGGAACAAATACGGTCAATAAGCGCATCATATTCACGCTCGTTGGAGACTACGCCATCAATGGCATAGACAGTGGTATGACCGGCTAGTTCTTCTTGTAAAGCCCCTTTTGGCTTTTTATAGCGCTCTTTAAAAATCTTACTCAAGCGCAAAATCTGTCCGTTTTCTAACAGAAAAACGCCTTCCACTTTGTGCTCTAAGAAGTGGCGTTCACTGCCGTCGACGTCAATAGTTTTGGGGCTGTAGTTGGGCTCATTGTCGCTGGCTTTACCAAACAACAGCCATGTCAGCCCATTAAACAGCGTTGTTTTGCCGGTACCATTGGCGCCATAAACGTTCATGCTGGCGCCGTTGGGTTCCAAGGTAAATTGTTTAATGCCTTGAAAGTTTTCAAGGGTTAATTTTAATAATTTCATATCATTTTCGCCTTTCTATAGTTCTGCTTCGATGAGTAAATCCGTTACTATATGGTTAAAAAAACACTCTGGACAGTATAGCCCAATCCCTTTGTAACGGTAGATGGTATCGCCTTGGTAAATCTTTCTGCCGCATTTACGGCAGGTATCTACGAATTTATGCTCAAGTGGCTCTGTTTGACAAACAGGAACTTCAACTGCAAAAATTTTTGTTTCTACCATTTGACAAATCCTCTTTTCGTGATAAAATTTAAGTAAGTATATATTTCTTGTGCCTTCATTCAGCGCGCCAACGTTGATGAAGGCTTTTTTACTGTCGTTGTTTCT
>CATJSX010000161.1 GCA_949743265.1 uncultured Peptococcaceae bacterium | reverse complement strand
TGAGCGAATGATAAGTGAACTAATAAATATTCTTGCTATGGCGTTTCTTTTGAAAAGCGTGTGCAAAGATAATTAAGAAAGGACGAGGAAAATGATTTTATTTTTTGTATGCGGACTACTTATCATATTCGCTTGGGTAGTACCGGAATTAAGACGAATTAAAAAAACGCTTGAGCAACTGGTAGAAGCAACGGAATTTCTAGGAAATAAAGTAGTAGAACTTGATGAAATCAAGGATTAAATATGACTTCATCAGTACAAAATTAAGGAGGTGACACGATGGAAGTAAGCATAATAGATTTTCTTTGGTTTTTATCCGGCGCAATGATGATTAAGCTGCTTATTGATACGCCTGAACTGTCAAAAATAAGAAAAGAGCTGCAAGAAATCGACAAAAAGCTATCGTTATTCCTTCGTGCTAAGGAACAACAAAAATAAAATAAAGAATATAAGATTTTTAGCTTCATCAGAAACATCAAAAACAGGCATGGACAAAAGAACGCTTAAAGCTGAAAGATGTCTTTGCGTTATATGAAATTCCGTTAACGGCGGATTTTCGTAATAATCGTTGATTAAAGACAAGGCTTCATCTAAGGGCATATTTTTAAGATCATCATCTAAGAAGTCATGATCATAAACAAGCTCTTTAATAGCTTTTGAATCTGGAAGTACATTTGGCAGGGATTCAATATAATCTTTTAGCGTCATTGACAGATTTATTTTTGATTGTTCAAGAGTCTTAGCAATAGATTCCAGCGGCTTTTTAAATTCTTTTTGCAGATATTGCCGTAAGGTATCTAAATCAGTGATAGTTTCTGATATAGAACTATTGAGAATAGTAACATTTGTCATAATATAATCACCCTCTTCTACGGTGATTATACCATATTATAACAAAAATAGACAAACGGTAAAGGAACGTAAAATATGAATAAATCATACTATTATTATTTTCTGCCTGATAATGCAGAAATGCTTTCGTGTAAGGCTTGCGCTGAGTGTGAAGAAATATTTTCCTGTTCATGGCTGAGTCTTACTGATTTTAGCCCTGAGGACCTTGAAACTACTGGAATATGAAGTAGAATACTCCAATGAAATAGTAGGAGAAGATGATTTAGCTGCTAATAGAGGTTTTAAAAATACGAGATCTCACTGTATTAAATATATTCCTCATTCGTTAGGTCACTCTTTCAGTCTTTCACCACATTGTCATAATTGCCATAAATGTAATGTGGTCACATGTTGGCATAACCGAAAATCTATAAGCGAGGCGGAAGAACCAAAAAAATATAATAAAACGGAAATTATAGCAAGAGAAATCAGCAAGGGAGAATATTTTTCCAAAAAGGGGGAACAAGCGTGAGCTTTGCCACTAAACTAAGGGGACTGATGGACGAGCTTGACTTGTCTCAAGCGCAAGTAGTAGCGCTGACAGGCATCGGCAAAACGTCTATCAGCCAATATTTATCAGGCAAGAACGAGCCGCACAAGGAGCGGCAGAAAGAAATAGCTCTTGCGCTAGGCGTGCAAGAGAATTTCTTCCAAGAAAGATTGCCTGTTGCTGAGATTCAGGCAGACGAGAATATCAATTTACCTGTGAACGTCGTAGCGAAACTGATGCGTAAATCGCCTAAATTCGTTCAGCAAGGATTACAGCAAGGGCGTTTTCCGTGGGGATATGCTGTTAAATTAAATCGCTGGGACTACTGGATATCGGCGGTTAAATTTAGTGAAGCCACTGGCATTAAAGTACCGTATAGAGGGGAAGCGAATGAACAAGTATAAACTGATCGCTACATTATCAATCGTCAGCAGTTTCTTAATTTTATCCGCCATGGAAGGCGATGCTATAGGGATAGTGACGGCAGCACTGCTCATTATCCCCATGGAAGGGCTGATGATATGGGCGTTCAATCGTTCCGGCTGGATAGATACAGAAGCTGTTGAAGCGGACAAGCAGGCGATGATAAACGCATTGAAATCGTTAAGGGGTGGAAAGAATGACTGTTGAGAAATGGGAAGTATATTTAATCAATCATGGCGTTAAGCCAGCGATAGCCAAAAGGATTGCAGCAGATACAATCAAATGGAAGGTGAGTAGGGAAGATGAAATTATTAAAAAGT
>CATJSX010000160.1 GCA_949743265.1 uncultured Peptococcaceae bacterium | reverse complement strand
AGTTGCCGCCAGCTATTGTTGCTGGTGCTAATTATTCGGACATGAGACAACGTCAATGGTTACTTTCCTAAATTTTCCATTGCTGTTTATGGGGGGGGGAGCTTTGTGCGCTTTTTTTCTGCATTTTTATGCTTGACTATACATGACTTTTTCATTTCTACTTAACAGAACCCTAGTTTACTCCTTTTCGGAAAGCCGTTTCCAATAGAGAAAGCTTAAAATACAGCGCATATTTATGAGACTTGTGCTATCTTAGTGGCTCTATTAGTTTAATTGTACTTATTGCAGAGCACTTTTGGTTATTGCAATTGAAGGATAGTGTGAAAGTGCTGTTAAATCTACGTCCAACGACACACTATAAACCACGTAATAGTTGCTTGTATTGGCAGTTGTCAATTTGTGCATGTTCTGCCAAGCTTGTGTCATTTGTAGCATATATGACTGATACAACGCCTATTTTATTATTTTCTGCCCGTTGCATTGTCACATAATATCAAGTTTAACGGTGCTTCTTGTATCTTGTTTAATGTATTCTTTAGTATTGCATAACGAATCCCCCTTACAGTTTTTGTTTTCGATTTATTTGATTATATAATTTTTGCTCGCCATTTACAATATATTGATAAGTCCATTTTTGGGCTCAACTATTCAAAAACGATCAGTGAATAAATCATAATGTTATTGAAGGCTGAGGATAAAAAATGAAGAAGACAATGCGAAAATAAAATATTGGAAATGACTGCTGATGATTTTTCTTGCAGCTAGTGTAAATTATTTTTTGCCTTTTCATTGACAAGCAGAATTTTCTTGCTTATAATAAACGTATTATATCAATAAAGTGAAACACTTTGATGGAGAATAGTACATGATAGTTTTGCTACAGAGAGTCAGCGCTTGGTGGAAGCTGATCAAAACGTCAAGGAATTTCCGCTCCGGAGTGAGGTATGATGAATACCGTCGGTTAAAAACCGTTATGGCAATGAAGCTGGCAGTTCGATACTGCAATTTGGGTGGCAACGCGGATAATACCGTCCCTTTTTAAAGGGGCGGTTTTTTGTTGTCATGATAAGGGAGGCGAAAGAAAATTTGAAAATCTTGGTTTGTGTACAAGCGCCTCGAGAATCTTTGCGCGATTTAGAAACCATTGGCGCTAAACTGGATTTTTGGCAGCCGGAGATACCACTAAATCAACTGATTGCCGATTATGACGGCTTGATTATTGATCAGCATGTGGTGATTGACGAAACGTTATTATCATCAGCCGAAAAATTGGTGATGATTGGCAAGATTGATAAAGAAACAGCTAATTTGGACTTGATGGCGGCAACGAAACGAGGTATTGCTGTGTTAAATATCAGTGCTGGCGTATCGGTAGCGCTGGCAGAATACACCATGTTGCTTTTGCTGCGCTTGGCTAGAGAAATAAAGCCGTTAGGCATTGAATTAAAAGGGCGTACGTTGGGCATTATTGGCTTAGGCAACGTCGGCGTACAATTAGCTAAAAGAGCCGGCGCCTTTGATTTAAAAGTGTTAGCTTATGATGCTAAAGCCAGTCGTGCCAGAGCCTTGATGAACGATGTGGAATTGGTGACTTTAGAAGAATTGCTAACGTTCAGCGATTTTATTTCTTTAAATGTCCCATTAACTCCGCAAACTTTAGCTATTATTGGCGAGAGGGAATTAGCCTTATTAAAAAAAGACGCTTGTTTAATTAACGTTCAAGAACCGCAACTTTGCGACGTGCCTAAACTGGCGGAGGCTTTGTCTAAAGGTCATTTAGCTGGCGCTGCATTTGATCTGCCAATGGGCGCACAAGAAATCAAAAGTTTATTGAGTGCTTATCCGCAGGTCATTATTACTGAGCATTTAGCCGCCCAGACAGCGGAAGCCAAAATTGGTGCTGTTAAAGAAATTGCTGCTGAAATGGCTGTTTTTTCTCAAGAAGGCTACAGCGCTAACGTAATCAATATGCCGCTAATTAAAGAAAGCCAGCGGCATATTTTCACGGCTTTTAACGATTTGGCCGCTATTTTAGCCGATGGTTTAGGGCAATTAACGACGAAGCAAAATTTTGTCGCCATTACTTATGGTTCAGCAGTTGAAGTTGATTTCGCACCGTTAAATCAAACGATGTTGTACCATTTGTTCAAAAGACAAGGCTGGACGCATTTTAATTATATTAGTGCAGCCAGCAAAGCGGAAGAAGCCGGCATAACGGTAACGACAGCCAAAGCTCCGTTTATCAGCGATGATATTCGTTTAACATATGGTAAACATTGTTTTGCTGGCCGTTTAGCAACTGATAAAACGTTTCGAATCAGCAGTATTGATGATTTCCTATTGGAAATTGTACCCAAAGGGCAGTTATTGTTGGTACTACATGATAACAAACCGGGTATGATTGGTTTGGTCGGTACAATTTTGGGACAAAGCAAGATCAATATTGCCAAAATGGTTGTTGGTCATCGCTGTGATGACAACCGCAAAGCATTGATGGCGTTGACGATTGATGGGCAAATGACGGCGGAAATGATAGCTGCTATTGCCAGTCATGAAGGGATTGACGACGTTAATTTACTTCATTTCACTTAAAAAAATAAAAGAAAGGTGATCATCATGTTAGATATTAAATTGTTAAGAACAAATCCTCAATTGGTTGTTGATGGAATAAAAAAGAGAGGTATGATGTTGGATTTGAGTGATTTTCTGGCGCTTGATGAAAAACGCAGAAAACTTTTAGTAGAGACCGAAGAATTAAAAAGTCGCCGTAACAGCGTTTCTAAAGAAATTGGCAAAATGAAAAAAAATGGTGAAAACGCCGATGATTTGGTGGCAGAAATGAGTAAAGTTGGCGATGAAATCAAAGAGCTTGATGAAAGAATCAGAGAAATTGATGTACAGTTAGATGCTATCGTTTTAGCCATTCCTAATCTGCCTCACGATTCCTTACCAGTAGGCGATGAAAGCTGTTTCCGTGTAGAACGTACTTGGGGCGATGTGCCTCAGTTTGATTTTACGCCTTTAGCTCATTGGGACATCGGAGAAAATTTAGGTATTTTGGATTTTGAACGAGCTGCTAAAGTAACGGGCGCACGATTCACGTTTTATCGCGGTGCCGGTGCACGATTAGAAAGAGCGTTGGCTTCATTTATGATTGACATTCATACGACGATGCATGGTTATGAAGAATTATTGCCGCCGTATATGGTTAATACTGCCAGTATGATTGGTACTGGTCAACTGCCGAAATTTGCTGAAGATATGTTTAGACTAGAAGGGCTGGATTATTATTTGATTCCCACAGCGGAAGTTCCAGTAACTAATTATTATCGTGATGAAATTCTTGACGAAAAATTATTGCCGATCAAGCATTGCGCTTTTTCGCCTTGTTTCCGAGCAGAAGCTGGTTCTCATGGACGCGATACGCGAGGCATTATTCGTCAGCATCAGTTCCATAAAGTTGAAATGGTTAAATTTGCTCACCCTGATCATTCTTTTGAGGAATTGGAAAGCTTGACTAATAACGCTGAACATATTTTGCAGCTGTTGGAATTACCTTATCGGGTAATTACGTTAGCAACTGGCGATATTGGTTTCAGTTCTGCTAAAACGTATGATGTGGAAGTTTGGCTGCCCAGTTTTGAAACCTATCGAGAAATTTCTTCTTGCAGCAATTTCCTTGATTTCCAAGCTAGAAGAGCCAATATTCGCTTCCGTGATCAAGATGGTAAAGTCCGTTTCGTGCATACGTTAAACGGTTCTGGTTTAGCTATCGGCCGTACGGTCGCCGCTATTTTGGAAAATTATCAGCAGGCTGACGGCTCGATAATTATTCCTAAAGTGTTGAGACCATATATGAATAATATGGAAATCATCAAAAAATAACGTTAAAAAGCCATTGGTTTAAATGATTTAAACCAATGGCTTTTTTATTTTTGTGAATGATAATTCCTGCTGATTACTTTTTAGATTTTTATTAGGATAATATACTTCTCAATTCCGGTTTATTCTGAATACCATTAGAATCAATACGACAAAACCATTTTACATGAGAAAAGAAAGGATAAGCTTCTAAATCATGTTTGATAACGATACCTTCTGCTAACAGATAATCAACTTCACCATTTTCATAAACAGCTTCTTCATACAGACTTACGGGCATTCCTTCATAAAGAATGACCATATTTCCTTGAGAATCGCTTTTGATATCGGTTTGAGATAGCATTATAACATCGACGTCAACCATTTCATTGAAGTCAACAGCAATTCGCACTTTATTCATGGATATACTCCTCTCGCAGATAATTTATCTATCATTTTATCACATTGTTGCCGTAATATGCAAAATAGAATAACCGCTTTCTTAAGAGGACTTTTCTTGTTAGAGGTATATTATTGCAGATTTTGGCACATGATGATAACGAAAGCTATGACAGTAATTTTGGAAAGGAAAAGTTGCGATGAAAATAATTAGCAAGCGACCAAAACCGCTTTTGGCGCCACCCCAAAAGACGACACAACAAGAAACAGAATCATCGGGACCTAATATACCCATCAGCAGTGAGTTGGAAGAATGTTTAACATGGATCAACGATACGTTTACCAGTTGTGCCGATCTGGTGGAACGGCAATTTCATATCGGTTTTTTACAAAAACGAGCAGCCGTTTTTTATTTTGACGGCATGATTGATAAAACATTGCTCCATCAGCATATTTTAGAACCGCTTATTATCGCTTCAAGAGTTGCCGAGCCTGACGGTGAGGAGGTCTTTCGCGATTTTTATCAATGGATTGAAAAAAGTGTGTTAACTTCTGGTGAAATCAAAACAGTAGAAACGTTTAATGATATGGCGAAGGGAATTATTCAAGGCGATTTGGTTTTATTTATTGATGGTTGTGAACAAGGGTTGGTTATTGGCGCTAAGGGTTGGGCTGCACGGGGCGTAACGGAGCCAGCAACTGAAATGGTTTTGCGCGGACCTAGAGAGGCGTTTAATGAAGTTATGCGTGTCAATACGTCCATGCTGCGACGGCGGTTAAAGACCAATAAATTAAAAATTGAAGCCAGAGAGTTGGGTACAATGACCAAAACGAATGTGGCGGTGGCTTATTTAGACGGCGTTGCTAATCACGAGCTGGTAGAAGAGGTTCATCGTCGATTGGACGGCATTAAAGAAGTTGACAGTATTCTGGAAGGCGGCTGCATTGAGCAGTATATCGAAGATTCACCGTATTCGCCGTTTCCGCAAATTCAATATACAGAGCGTCCAGATAAAGTAACGGCAGCGCTTTTGGAAGGACGCATTGCTTTAATCGTCGATGGAACCCCCGATGTTTTAATCATGCCTGCAGTATTTATGCAGTTTTTACAGTCCTCTGAGGATTATTACAATCGCATCTGGGCGGGCACCATGCAGCGATGGATACGTTATTTGGGCGTTTTTATCGCTATCACGTTTCCGTCTTTATATGTTGCTATTACTTCTTATCACCAGGAAATGTTGCCCACTAATCTAGCAATGTCTATTGTTGCCGCTAGAGAAGGCGTTCCTTTTCCAGCTTTTGTGGAAGCGCTAATCATGGAAATTACTTTTGAATTATTGCGTGAAGCCAGTATCAGATTACCTAATGCCATTGGAAACGCTATTGGCATTGTTGGTGCGTTGGTTATCGGACAAGCCGCAGTAGAAGCGAAATTGGTAGCGCCGCAGATGGTTATTGTAGTTGCTATAACGGCCATAGGCTCTTTTACCGTACCAATCTTTGAAGCATCGTATCCTATTCGCTTAGTTCGTTTTCCACTCATGTTTTTGGCGGCTGCGTTGGGTTTATACGGTGTAATGATCGGTTGGATTGCGTTATTAATTCATATGATTTCCCTGCGTTCTTTCGGTTTTCCTTATATGGAGCCGCTAGCACCTTTGAGAGTCAGCGGTCTAAAAGATGTTTTGATTCGTGCGCCGCGCTGGCAAATGATGACCAAACCGCAGTTCGTTGAGCCAACCGAAGCGCCGCCCCATAGTTTTTGGCAGAGAACTTTTCTCCATCTTTTTCGAAAGGGGCGTAAAGAATGAGGCTTTCTAAAGAGCATAAAATTGCTAGTTATCAGTTGTTTTTTATCGTTACGCTAATTTTTAATGGAGCATATTCGCTCATTATGCAAAATATTTTGGGTAGACATGTCAAAGGTGCCGATGGAATCTTATGCATGTTGGGCGCTTTTGTGCTTGGGATTGGCGTGTTAATTTTTGTTCACTATATTGGCAAAGCGCTGCAAAATGACAATCTGATTTCTTTTTTGCCTAAAATTATGGGTAAAAAAATAGGCAAATTAGTCGGTTTTATGTTTGCCTTTTATTTTAGCTATGCGGCAATTTTTTATTTAAAATGTTTTGATGAAATGCTGGTGGCAGAGCTTTTGCCTAATACACCGCGCTGGATTTTATCATTAGCGCTTTTACTCCTAGTTTTATGGATTATCAATAATGGTTTAGAAGACATTGCTCGCTTTTATACGCTATTAGGACCTATCGTTATCACGATGCTATTAGCAGTTTTAGTAGCTAACAGTGGGAATTTCCGTTGGTATAACGCTTTGCCTTTTGGCGAAAGTGATCCGAGCGGTTTTTTGTCTGGCGTTCAAGCGGCTTTTCCTATTTTTTTAATCAACATTACGCTTTTAGTTGTTTATCCAGCTGTCAATCAACCGCAAAAAATATTAAAAGTTGCTTTGGGTGGCATGACGTTAAGCGCTGTTTATTTGATGATTATGTTTTTGTTTATTTTAGGCGTTTTTGGTAATGTCAACGGTTTAAAAATCGTTTGGCCATTAATCGAATTATCACGTATGATTCGTATTGGACCTTTTTTGGAGCGGGTAGAAGCTGTTTTTATCTTGGTGTGGTTTAGCATTGCCTTTTTAAACGGCAGTTTTTTAACGTATTGCAGCACTACTAGTTGGCAAGCGTTATTTAATGTTCAGAAAGCCAAACGATTTAATGTCTTAGTCGTTGGTGTGCTTTTTATAGTCAGTCTTTTTGCCAAAGACCTCAAAGCGATTTTTATTATGCAATACTGGTTTAGTCGTTATGTTGCCATAAGTGTGGTGATTTTATTGCTTTTAACCGCAGCAGCAGTTTGGCTTCAGAAACGAAGGAGGCGCGCTCATGAATAAACGAGTCATGTTTTTATGTCTTTTAATATTGATTGCGGTAATAAACGGCGGCTGTTGGGATAAGAAAGAATTTAACAAGATTAGCTTTGCCACGGCAATGGCGGTTGATCGAATTGATGAAACGTATCAATTAACCATTAAAGTCATGATGCCCAAAAATGCTAGTGATGGTGATTATCCCGTTTGGGTGGTCAGTGGCAACGGTAAAAGTATTCAAGATGCTATGGATGATATCAGCAAACGTTCACCGCGTAATATTTATTGGAGCCATATGGACGTTATCATTTTGGGAGAAAATGTTCTTGATAACAATATGTATCAAACGTTAGATTTTTTTATCCGTGGCAATGAATTCAGACGACGCAATTATTTTATGACCACAGAAGGAAAAGCCAGCGATTTATTAGATATTTCGCCAAAACTGGCGAAAATTAATACCTTCTATTTTAAAAGCCTCATCGAAGATCAGAACGATATGATCGCTCGTTCTGCTGTAACATTGAATGATGTGCTTTTGGGAATATCTGACAGAGGCAGAGACTTATTTATTCCTAAGTTGCAGCTGCAAGAAAGCAAAGACGATATGCACCAGCCGCAAAGTGAGGAAGAAACGGTGGCAAAAAGCGAAGGAAATGGTGGCAAAGAAGAAAATTCTATTGACAGCGATGATAATATGTTGGAATTGAAAGGCGGTGCATTGATTAAAGACGAGGCTTTTGTTTGCTGGGTTGATGAAGAATGGGTTAACGGTTTTTATTGGATTTATGGCAATATTAAAAGAGCCAGCATTTCCATTGCTCATCCTGTCGATGAAACGGAAACACTAAGTTTTGCGATTAAAAAAAGTAGCTGTGATATTACCGTTAATTCTCAAGAACCTTTATCCGTGCAACTGACCGTTCGTCCCGTATTGAATATCGTGGAAAATACGATGCAAGATAAACTCAATCAAGAAGAAGGCGAAAATTTTCTGGAACAAATTAAAATGGCTATCGAAGAAAAAATTAAAAATCAGGTAGAAAATACCATTGCATTAGCCAAAGAAAATAACGTCGATCCTTTCGGTATTGGCAGACGCATTTGGGCCTATTATCCCCAAGATTTTGCTAAACTTGACGAAGAAAATTATATGTCGTCGCTTGATATTAGTGTTGTTGTAGAAAGCGAATTAAAATTTGCGCTGATTATCAATTAGTTGCAAAAATATAGGCATATTTTTGGAGTGTCGCTGATATTTATGATAATAGATAGGACTATTCACCGAAATTATCAGGAGGCGTTTCAAATGAAAAAATGGCTCAGCGGGCTATTGCTGTTAGTTTTAATGATGGGGATTTGTGCTTGCAGCGGCGTAAAAGCGTCAATTGCACAACTTAAAGATGAATTGAATCAAGATGTTATCGCCCAGCCTTCTACCATTGATTTGGCGGAAAATGAACAGGAAAATACGCTGGAAGTTCCTTCAATTGACGACATCAGCATTGAGGAAACGTATCAGCCAGTACCGACTGCTTCGGAAAATCAAGTGCCAATGGTAGCTGTAGAATTGTATTTTGCTTCAGAAGACGGCAAAAATTTGGTAATGGAGAAAAAAGAAATCCCTAAAGTAGAAGGTGTTGCCAGAGCGACAATAGAAGCGCTTTTGGAAGGACCGTCAGAACAAAGCGGCTTGCGTTCAGCCATTCCAGCAGGCACTGACCTTTTGGATATCAATATCAAAGCAGACGAAAAATTGTGCATCGTTGATTTTTCCAAAGAAATTGCTACTATTGACAGCGGTATTTCTGAAGACGTTACGGTATATGCTATCGCCAATACCCTTTGCCAATTTGATACCGTTGATGCGGTAGAATTTCGAGTAGAAGGCATGAGTGTAACAACTTTAGATGGCGGCAGTGATTTGAGTCGCGCTGTCAGCGCTAATGCTGCGTTGGTCAAATAACTTTAGAGTTGGTTATTTTGGCATATTGCTGATGAAATCAGCTTAAAGGTTTTGCACAAACTTTGTGATGTCTATTATCTAGCGTTTTCTTGTTGTAAATTATATATAAAATAAAGCGCGTGAGTTTATTAACAACTTACGCGCTTTATTTTATATAATTTAACAGAATCAAAGCGGCTGGTTTTTGTACGTCGCTTAGTTTTCATTATTTAAAGCGCATGCTAAAGTTTGTTGATTTTTTAGAGTATACATTCATGGGTATTTCACTGTTTTTTAATGCTTTAAATAGCATTGCTTTAATGCTTCCAGCGCTTCACTAAAACGGCTGGAAGCATAGGGGTTGTTTAGCAACAAACTTTTCTTGAAGTAAATGAATTTTTGCTCTTTTAACATTCGTTCTTTCGCATGAAGTGTATTAAGGTGATGGTTCAATTCGGCAATGCGCTGACTGCGTTCTTCTTGATATTCTGCTCTTGCCATTTTGCAAAAGTTTTATAGACAGTAGCATGCCATTGTCCATAGCGTTCAGGGAGATCACGCCAAACGCCCTTGTAAGAAAATATCAGCCATTCCACT
>CATJSX010000159.1 GCA_949743265.1 uncultured Peptococcaceae bacterium | reverse complement strand
GGTCATAACAACAGATTTATCTGCTTCTGCACCGAAGGTGAAGGTTTCTGTTCCGGTGTAGTAAGTGGTGGACAAACCAGTGTTGTTGTCATTAGCATTGGTTTGTGGTTTAGATACTTTAACCATAATTTGTACAGTAGCAGTTGTTTCTTTATTACTGGACAAATTGATGATACCTGTACCAGTAGATTTCAAATCAGATTTAGCACTGCCGCTTACACTGTAAGAAACTTTAGCATCTGCATCGCCTGTGTTGGTAACAACAGCAGTTACTTCAACAGTTGCATCATTACCCAAAGCAACGGCTTTGCCTGTGCTGTCAACAACTTTAAAGCCTACGCGGTTGTTGGCATTAACTTGACCACGAGTACTATCTAATTTAACTTCTCTTGCTTCGTCAGCAACGGTTAATGTTGTAGAAGCAGTTAAGTTTTCTTTGTCAGAAACAGCAGTTACTACAACTGTTTGACCAATGTATTTTTCATCATTTTTAATCGTTAACACACCAGCGGTTTTACCGCTTTCAACAACACCAGCAACAGCATAGCCGCTAGCAGCTACAAGTACACGGTTATTAGCTTTCTTCATAACGTTGTTAGCGTCTAAGAAATAAATATCTGGTATATCAGTCGTACTGTTTAACTCAACAGCTTCTGTTGGATATTCGATATGCAAAGAAACTGCTTTATCAAATTTCTTAACAGTAAAGTTTAAAGTAGCAGATTTACCATTGTCTAAAACAACACGCACTTCATAATCGCCTTCTGCTTCGAAAGCTTTACTATTAGCAATGCCTAAAGTATAGTAGTCTTTATCATCGCCAACATATTTTAAATATAAATCAGCATTTTTGACTTTATTAGCTTCTGGTGCAGAAATTATAGCAGCATATTTTGCTTGTTCTGATAGGTCTTTATCACTGCTAGGCGCTGCCATAGAAGCATACAAAGCTCCTTTTGGATTATTACCTTTAACGATATTGCCATTAGCGTCAGTTAATTGGAATCTGAAGATATTATCATAATCTTCAACCAAAGTATCTGTAGCAATTGGGTTTGACGGGAATTTAATCAACTGAATATTGTTAGCACTTGTTGCACCAACTCTTACTTTAATAGTTGATTCGTAGTCGCCAACAGTAACATAGATCTTATATTCGCCTTCTCTTAAACCTGCTACGTTAAATGTAGCAACACCACTATAATCAGCGGAAATATTGGTTTCATCTAATTCGATGTTAGCGCTGTTAGTGCTCAATCTAATGGGATAGCTTCTAACAGTATCGCCGTTTTCTCTTTTTAAAGTTAATTTAACTTCTGTTGTTGCAACGGTATCAGCTGCTACTTGAACAAAATTATCTGTGGTTTCACCATCAGCAAGTGCTTCGTGAATATCTTTATAACCACCAACCGCTGATTTATCAGCTACTTCAACATCTACAGTCCAATTTCTGGTTTCTTGTGCAGGAGCAACTACAACAATTTTTTCTTTATTAGTATCAGTTCCTAATGGAGCAACCGTTGTTAATTTAGCATTTCTACCAAGTGGATTATTGTCTGAATCCTTGGTAGGATCAGTGAAGGACGCTTTTAAGACAAAGCCATTAGCATTTGCACGAACAAAAGCTGCTCTTACAGTTGCTACGTTTCCGCCATTGAAATCAGCTACCGGAATCTTAAATACATTTTGATTGACAGTACCGTCTGATTCAATGTTAACAGCTACATACTTAGCACCTGAATCAGAATCTTTTTGAAGAACTAAAGCATCAGAAGCGAAACCGCTTTGACCGCTTTCTTCTGCCCAAACGTAGACATCACGTGCAATGCCGGGAGCATTATTGTTAGCATATAATGCAATATTTACTTTTGCATATTTAGTATCTAAATCAAGTTGTTTGCTTACAGCTTGTGCAAAAGATTCGATAGATACATTATTACCTTTTGTTGCAATAATAGAGGCCCCTTCTGTTGCAGTACCGGCAGGAGTTGGTTGTAATGTTGCTTTAGCTGCTGGGAAGGCTGTATTTGCAGACAATCTGCCATAACGATTACCTACAATATAATGTCCTGTTGTAGGAATGAATTTTACCTCTACACCATCAGCAGTGTTTTCGTATTCGATAGCAATCTGACTTGGGGATAAATCAATAGCATTCATAGCAGTACTGCTGCGAGTACTACTTGCTGCTTTTGGCCCTTTTTGTACGTCTACAATATCAATTGCGACAGCGCCACTAGTAGTTGTTTTTGCTTCAAAATCATTTACATCAATATAACTACCAGAAACGTCATCATTAAAAGTATACACGACAATATTACCCTTTTTTTCTGCTGTTTCAATAACTAAATCATCAGCAGCAAAAGCCATAACAGGCATTAAAGTCATCATGAATGCGACCAAGGTTAAAATCGCAAACAGTTTTTTGTTTTTCTTCAAAATAGTTCCCTCCTAAGGTTCATCTTAACAAATTTCAGTCCGTTTTCGCTCAGACTACAGCGTGGTCTTACATGGCATAATCGTCTCTTTTACACCAATGCCCGGTCGCTAAATCCCCCGATTTATCGGCCTTTCGCCGCAAAAGTTTGGGATTCCCTTACTTTTGTGTTCGGTGTCAAAACTTAACAGTTTTTATTACGAATATTTATTCTAATTTCATGATTCCGGCAAACATAAAAATAACCGCGAAAGCAATTATTTTTGCTTTCGCGGTTATTAAAAATTAATCATTATTGTGTGACGATTACTGTTTGGACGTTACCATTTTGGTCAGCAGTAAATAGAAGGTCATAGCCCAAAAATTCGGCTAGAGGACGAAGTGGAAGATACACCTGTTGATCCATGATGGTTGGAGCGGTATCTATAGTTTGAACAGTACCATTGACAAAGATGACATTTTCATCAATATTCATGTTGAAAGTTTGGTTATTTTTCGTAAGATTGATAGTTCCGGTCGTTTCGTTATAATAAATTTCAGCGTTCAGTGCTTGGGTAAAAGCACATTGAGGAACATATAGTCTGCCATCTCGAATGAAAGGGGCACCATCAATATCTAGCGTTTGATTATCGCAAAGCATAGTGGTTTGTCCGACCATAAAAACAGCGCTTTCAAGTGGTTGTTGGACTTTTTGGTCTGCTTCATAAAAACAAATAGCAACCGTGCCATCAACAAATTTTTGTTGCCCGCTATTTTTTTCTTGATAAGAAAGTAAAATTTCGACTTCAACTTCACCTGCCATATCAGAATAAACATTCAGTACGGTTTTACCAGTGGCGGCAAAATCGCTTAAACTACCAAAATGAGTGGTAATAGTGGCATTTTCTGGTTTTTTAGTGACGATAGCGGAGCTGTTAACCAGTTGGTAATTATCGCCAATAGCAATAGCGGCTCCTTGAGCAGTAGCATAAACGATGTCAATATGGGCTTCTTGCTGTGCTACACCAATAGCAGTACCATCACTGAGTGTTGCTGCATAACTGGTTTGAGTTACTAGACAAAAAACAAGCAAAAATAACATCATTATTTTTCTTTTCATCATAGGTTCCTCCCTTAAGTGGTATAATTTTATTATAACGCTTTTAAAAGCGTTTGTCTGTGGAAAATTAGAAATATTAAACGATACGGGGTTAAATTTTTAAATAATTATATCAGACAATGAATCTTTAAATGCGATGATTAGCAATAATATAAATCTAATCGCTAGATACAAAAAGAGCGTGCCATAAGGCACGCTCTTTCTTATTTATCTAATTTACCCAAGAGGTAAATTATTTTTGATAGAAAACTACAGAAGCAGTAGCGCCAGTTTCAGCATCTTGTGTAGCTTCTACAGTGAAACCAAAGGCTTCACCAACGAATCT
>CATJSX010000158.1 GCA_949743265.1 uncultured Peptococcaceae bacterium | reverse complement strand
TTCTTCATTTTGGTTATTTGTTGGGAATCCGTTATTCGTTAATTCGATGTTGATAGCTATTTCAGGCGGAGCAGTAGCTTTAAATTTTGGTTTATATGCGTTATTTTCTTTTGCTATATGGTTAATTTTAGCTGCCGCTTATGTGTTAGTCTGCAAATATTTGCTTAAAATAGATTTAGGTGCTATGGCGAATATTGACGATTCCGTTGTCAACAAAGCGCATTTAATTTTGAATAAAAGACAAAAAGTAACGCTTGCTTATTTAGTTCTTTTGTTGGTTATTTATTGTGGAAAAGGTTTTGTGCCGGCAAGCAGTTCTTTGGGGCAGTATTTGGGCTTCTTTGGCGCTACAGGACCGTTATTGATTATTTTAGCCTTAATGGCCATCACTCAAGTTGATGGTCAAGCTATTGCGAATATTCCTGATGCCGCTAGAAAAGGGGTAGCATGGGATACGGTTTTTCTTTCCGGCGCGTTATTGTCTATTGCAACGATTATGATGACGACCGATACAGGCGTGGATCGCAGTATTTTGGCTTTGTTAGGACCGATTTTTGAAGGAAAAGGCACTGTTTTTATGTGTGTTATCATATGTGTGATTTCTATCATATTGACCAACTTTATGGCCAATACAACGGTAGGGTTAATGTTCACGCCGGTTATTTTCAGCTTTTCTCAAACTATGGGCTTTGAACCGTTGCCAATGATTGCTATGCTGTTAATCAGTATTACAATCGCTTATGTTACGCCAGCTGCTTCGCCTTTCGCCGCTATACTTTTTGGTTATAGCAACTGGGTAAGACCAGCGGATATTTACAAATATGGGGTGATCACGTGTATTTTTATGGTCATCGTATTATTGGTAGTAGGGATTCCATTGAGCAATATTCTGATGTAATTTGATATGTATGAAAGGACTGCGAAATTACTTCGTGGTCTTTTCTTGATGGGCAGAAAGATTTTTTTGATATTTTTAAGAAATAAGTAAGGTAAAAATTGATTCTCAAGCCGGCGATTATACGATAGGATAAAGAAAAAACAGAATAAAGTAATGAATGGCAAGGAGGAAAAGAAATGATTAGTCAATTTAATACATCAAGCCGTGTTCAGGAATTGACCGGCAGAGTCAGGCGGTGTTGTTGTCGTTATTGCGGCAGTCCGCTGGAATTAAAACGCATTACGTTTAGTCATTTTGAGGATTCGCGAATAGAAATTTTTTGCACGCATTGCAGCCGCATTGAGTATGGTATTGAGCCGGAGATTTACCAGAGCGCTAAATATTTTGTTGAACATTTTGATTTCAATTGGTATACCTATTTGGATGATAACGCTCAAACTAAACAAATGACTATCGCCAAGATTTGCGATATTCTTTCGTGGCAAAATCGACAGCTTGGCTTCATGGATAATAACGGTTTTAAAGTACCTGTAATAATGCAGCAGGATTGGCAAAACGAAAGTATGACTATTTCTGATGAAGCGCTGGATAAGCTGATTAAGGAAGAATAGGCGGTGAAATAAGATGGAGCCCATAATAAAAGTAGAAAACCTTTGCTGTCAAGCCGGCAATCGCTATTTATTGCGCGATATCAACTGGCAAGTGGCAAAGGGTGAGCGTTGGGTGGTTTTTGGCTTAAACGGCAGTGGTAAAACGACGCTTTTAAGTATTATCGCTGGCTATAAAATGCCTACTGGTGGTAGTGTAGAGGTATTTGGCGAACCGTATAGTCAGGATAATATTTTGAGCGTACGCAAGAGAATTGGTTGGGTGAGCAGCTCTTATTTTGATAAATATTATACGAAAGAATCGGCGCTAACCATTGTGCTATCTGGTTTGTGTGGAACATTGGGCGTGGATAGTACGGTAAAAGCTGATGATTTTATTCGAGCAAAAGCATTATTGAGCGAATGGAATTTGGACAGAAAATTTGATTTCCCTTTTTCGATGCTTTCTAAAGGTGAACGACAGAATGTTTTGATTGCCAGAGCGTTGATTGCTGAGCCGGAAATTTTGGCTTTAGATGAGCCGGGAACTGGTTTAGATGTGTTGGCGCGGGAGCAGTTGCTGCGCAAAATTGATCAATTAGCGGCGGAAACCGCTATGACGATTATTTATGTGACGCACTATCCTGAAGAAATATTGCCTATATTTGACCGTTGTTTAGTTTTGCGGAGAGGACGATTGATTGAAAAAGGAGAACTTACAGAAATTATGACAACGGAACAATTGACAGAAATATTAGAGGCGGACGTTACCGTGACCTATTTGCAGGACGGGCGGCTGGATTTGCGGGTAAAGTAAAGGCGGTGAAAATATGGTTGCGATTAGAGATTTGAAGTGCAGTATGGATATTGCAGAAATGGCGGCATTGGGAAAATTTGAACAAGAGTTTATGGTTTATGGGTGTTGTTATCAAGAAAAGGGGAAATTGTTTTATCAAATCAGTGGTCAAAGTATGGACATTTATCGCTTTCAGGAAACTTGCATGAAACAAAATTGCTATACTACGCCAGTAATGGCATGGTTAAATCGTGTAGCAGTACCGTCGGGAATGCAGGAAGAATATTTTTTTCAAACAAAAGTAGAGTTGGCCAAAAAGCTGCAACAGGCATATCGTAACGAGATTTTTCTTCAGTTTACGCACTTAGCAGAAACTGAAAATAGCGATGTAGCTGCGGAATTATTTCGTGATTTACAGAGTAAAATGATGGGGTGCTTTGATCGGGATGTTATGCAGTTAGTGAGCGGGCTTATCCTATATGCCCATCAGCAGAAAAAATTGACTGTAGAAACTTATAATGATTTGCAACGATGGTTGATGTATTTGTATGAGCAAATGGAAGATGACGTTGTTATTATCAAAGCATTTCGGAGAACTTATTTTGGTTTTGGTTATCAAGAAAACGGCAAGAAACGTTATTATGCTAATGCTTCAGAAAGTGAAGCCCGAAAATGGCGGGAAATGCTTATCATAAAGGGGCGTTTTTGCACGCCAATGGTACAAAAAACGTACTATTATCATAATCAGCCGGATTTGGGAAAAGTGCGAAAAGAATTTTTGCAGCAGATAGCCCAATGGATGGATGAAGAATATTGGCAGTACTTGATAACAATCGCTCAGTTGCCGACAGTGATTGACGTTGATCGATATCAACAGTTGCTGGCGCAAGCAGAGGAAAGGGATTGGACTGTCATGCAGCAGCATTTACAGTATTATCAGTGTTTGTGGCAGTTGTCGCTTAAACGGTAAAAGTTTACGCTATTTTGAAAAGCAGAAGCGTTTATAAGACGCCTTAGTGGTATCTATAGGCGTCTTTTTGGTGAGTGTGAAGTCATAAGAAGTCGTTAGCGAAATCAAGTTTCGAGATAGATCAGAAAATAAAAAGAGACAAATCTATAGATTTGTCTCTTTTTATTTAAGCGGAAAACGAGATTCGAACTCGCGACCCTCGCCTTGGCAAGGCGATGCTCTACCACTGAGCCACTTCCGCATAATATTGGTATTTTAAGTATGCCTCGAGCCGGAATCGAACCAGCGACACGAGGATTTTCAGTCCTCTGCTCTACCGACTGAGCTATCGAGGCAAAAAACGACGCAGATGGGGTTCGAACCCACGACCTCCAGCGTGACAGGCTGGCATTCTAACCAACTGAACTACTGCGCCTCGTTATGGGCGATGACGGGCTCGAACCGCCGACCCTCTGCTTGTAAGGCAGACGCTCTCCCAGCTGAGCTAATCGCCCACTATTTTTCAGTGATGATGTTGTTTATTATATTACTGGGCAAGCGATCTGTCAAGACTTTTTGCAAAAAATTTCCGTTTTGAAGAAAATAAAAAGTATCAGTGGAACAATAATTAAAGTACAAAGCAGCAGATATATTGGACTATATATGGAGAGGCAATTAAACGGCGAGACAAAAAAATTTTTGCAGCGGAAATTTTTGTCTCATAGCAATTAAAAATTCTTGTGGTTAGTGAAAATTAGATAGATTTTCTTAGTGAAATTGATTTTTGAACCAAAATTATGATTAACACTAAAAATTTTTGGTGTTTAGCAATAGTTGATTTACTGAAATACGAAAAATTTTCACTATGCTAAACGTAGCAAGTTTTGTTATTTCCAAGCAAATGCGCTTATTTCCGTAAGAGGTTATTTCATTTTTTTAGTACTAATAATAATTTAGTACTTGACAATGCAAAGTACTGAGTATAATATATAACTAGGAGGTGACGCTGTTTGAATGCACAGTTTAAAAAAGGCGTGTTGGAATTAGTCGTTCTGATCTGCCTCCACCAACATGATATGTACGGCTACGAGGTCGTCAGTGAAGTTTCAAAAGTAATCGACGTTAACGAAGGAACTATTTATCCTTTATTAAAGCGACTGACCAATGAAAAGTATTTTGAAACTTATTTGGTGGAATCCACAGAAGGTCCGCCGCGAAAGTACTACCATTTGACCAAATCCGGCGAAATCTATAAGAATGAACTGAAAGAAGAATGGATTTCATTTAACCGAAGCGTCATGAAATTTATTATGGAGTGTGATTATAATTGACAAAAGAAGAATTCATCAAAACATTAGAAGAAAAATTATTGTTAATCAATGATGAGGAACGAAAAGATATTCTCATCGAATATGAGCAGCATATTCAGTTAAAAATCGAAAGCGGTCTTTCTGAAGAACAAGCTATTGAGGATTTTGGCGATATGGACGAGCTGGTTAATGAAATTTTAGATGCGTACCACATCAATACAGATTATGATAACAAAGCCAACAGTAAGGTGGGGCGTCACTTAAGTTACTATCTTCAAAACGCTGCTAATTTTTTAACGACGCTTTCCGTTTCTTTATTTGAAAAGAGTCGTCAGGAATTAGGGCAGATTTTGATTAAATTTATCGGCTTATGTGCTGTTATTTTTGCTTTGTGGCTCGGTACAGAATTGGTTTTTGGAATCTTTTACTCCGCTTTGGGCATATTGCCTCGTTTTTTGCGAGTTCCTATCCGTAATATTATGGATATGGTTGTATCGCTGTTTTTCTTAGCATTGACGTTGTATCTGTTTTATTTTTTCATTTGCCGTTATGTATTAGTGAATTATAAACCACTGGAATTTGAAGGAAATGTTAGTCGCGAAAATCATTTTGACGCTCAAAAAACGGTTAATGCCGTTAAAGAAAAAACTGTTGATGCAACCAATAGTTTGCTGGAGTATATTCAAGAAAGGGAAAGTCACCATCGGGTAAAAGCTCATAGCTATAGTCTTGGCAATTTTTGTTTGTCTGTTTTGTCATTTTGTATCAAATGCATAGCTGTTTTGGTGTTGATTCCTATTGCACTAGCTGTTTTGTGCTTGGCTGTTGGCTGCGGCATGTTGGTGGTTTTTGTTTTTAAAGGCTTCAGCATTGTTGGCTCGTTGTTTTTGGTATTGGGACTAGCTTTGATGGGGGCGGCTTGTTTTGCGGGTATTTATCGTTCGGTTTTTGGAGGAGGTAGCGATAGATGAAGAAATGGCTGATTGTTTTTTGTGCGGGTGTTGTTATTTTTGGATTGGGTATCAGCATTTCCATTTTTGAATTCAGCAATTATCGTATTGTTGATCCGCCTAAGACCGGCGCTTTTGCCGAATCAACAGAAACATTTTATATGGCGCTGACTGCAAGCGATGAAATCACATTAAGGGCATATCAAATCAGTGACAAGCATATACAAGTCTTTGTCGATAATAATTTAAATGGGCAGATGCGTATCGAAATTACGGGACCTAATGAACTGGTACGCTATTATTTAGGAGATGAAGGCAGTAATCAATTCTATTTATTTAATGAGATAGATCCTTTTAAAATGCTGGCAGCGGTTTTGGAAGGGGCTAAAAATAACGTTTTTTACAATTTTGATAATTGTTATGATAGCATGTATGTGGCGTTGTACATGAATGAAGCGGACTTAGCGCGTTATAAACCGTATGATCGCATTGCAGAACAAAAGTATCGGGATAGTCTTGAGGAAATGCGCAATCAGTATGAAGACAATCTAAACGAAATGCGTACACAGTATGAAGAAAATATAACAGAAATTCGCGAACAGTATGAGGAACGACTGGAAAATATGCGGGAAGACTGTGAAAATCAACTGCAGGAACAACGAAACGCTTATAGCGAGCGTTTAGATTCGTTAAATGAGCAGATCAATTCATTGCGAAGTGAATAATATTTTGCTAAAAAGGCGTGATAAAATGGTCAATCATCATTTTATCACGCCTTTTAGGTTTTCAAATTATAGCTGCGCAAGCAGCACAGAAAAACGATATTAACTTATATTTTATATGCCGATTAAAAATCAATGGCATTGATCGAACGAGGGAGAATACTGTATTATTGTCAAAATAATGCTATTAACGCCTGAAATGCGTTAATCACCATGTTTCAGACATGTTAAAATAATGAAAAGTAACATTCGCGTAACATCTTAGTATTTTTCAGCAGCCATAAAAGCAGCAAAATTAGCAATCATATTAGCTTTAGAATCTTTAGTCACATGCAAATAGACTTGCTTAGTTATATCGTCATTTGAGTGACCTAACCGCTGCTGAATTTGTTCCAATGTAGCACCGCTTTCTGCTAATAATGATGCATGAGTATGGCGCAAAGAATGGATAGTTATGCGTTTATTTAAGTTTAAAGCTTTTAATATATAATAGAATGTATGTGTAAAACTATTATAAAATATTGGATAACCAGAGTATTTTTCGGAAGTAAATACAAAGTCATGCTCATTATACCATTCTGGACCTGCCTTTAATCGTTTCTTTTTTTGCTCTATAATCTGTTGATGTAATATTTCCATGGTTTCGCTATCTAGTTCTACGTCTCGAATACTGGTGCTTGTTTTTGGC
>CATJSX010000157.1 GCA_949743265.1 uncultured Peptococcaceae bacterium | reverse complement strand
TTCAACTTTTGCGTTTGATAAAGCTGACAGCGGTATTTTAGGTAAAAATAATGTATTCGGCATTGAGCCGCAAACTTCCACAAAATTAAATGTCAATATGACTTTGGCTACTATTATGGCGGGTAAAGGGGCTGATGGCTACGGTAAAGTAACACTTAGCAAAGAAGCGGCAAATTATCCGCTTACCATAAAGTATCTTGAAGAAGGTACCGAAAAAGAATTAAAAATTGAAGCTACTGATCTTGATGATTGGGATGCGCTCAAAGCAAAAGTGTCTAAAGCGGGTTTTGAGCTGGGAACTGACGGCATTTTGGAAGATAAAATCATGATTACCGCCAAAGATACCAGCAAAACGTTGATTAAAAGCGCTACAGCAAGTGGAACAACAGAAGCTCCAGAATTAGGCGATGGTATTTATAAAATGTCCATTAACGACGTGGATTTCACCTTTAAAGATACTACTACCCTAAGCCGTGTGCTAAGCAGCGTTAGTCAGGGCGATACAGGCGTTAATATGACGTATTCTTCTATAACGGGTTCCTTTAACTTGGAAGCGAAAAACTATGGCAATGTCGAAAAAATTTCCGTTAGTACAGATAGTGTGTTGGCAAAAACATTATTTGGTATAGATAGCACTTGGCAAGGGCAAGATGGCAATGCAGACAATGATGTTAAAAAAGTTGATATTTTACATTTGAATGATACTTTTCTAACTAACGTTAATAACAAATTAAATACGACGCTTGTAGAAGGCCAAAACGCTGTTGCTGAATTGGTTGTCAATGGCGAAAAGATGCGAGTTGAACGTACGTCTAATACTATTGCCGTTGACGGGCTTAATATTGAACTAAAAAATACGCATGATGCTACTGAAGCTCCCATTACTTTCGATGTTAGTCTTGATAGTGATGATGTGGTAGAGAAAGTCAAAGAATTTATCGAAACTTACAATGGCTTAATTTCTGCTATCAATACCGCTGTGACAACCAGACCGGATAAAGATAAAAAGTATGATCCGCTTACCGATGCACAGAAAGAAGAGATGAGCGAAAAAGAAATTGAAAAATGGGAAACGGAAGCGAAAAAAACGGTATTGTTCAACGATAGCCCGTTGAAGAACGTGCTGCAAAGTATGCGTTCTGCACTTTATGGCGGCGTAGAAGGGGTCAATACGGTGCTGAGTTCTATCGGTATTACCACGGGTACTTATGATAAAAATGGTCAGCTTACATTGGATGAAGCCAAATTTAGAAAAGCATTGAGTGACAATCCCGATCAAGTGACATCACTTTTTACCGCTAAATCCAGCATTGAGTATTCGCCTAATTTGACCAGCGCTGAAAGAAGTCAGCGCTACAAAGAATCAGGTTTAATGTATCGCTTCCAAGATATTTTGAAAGATGCTGTGGGTACCACTACACCGAAAGGATCGCTTTTGCAAATTGCTGGGATTGATAGCGACCGCACCGCTGGCGAAAACCAACTGACAGAAAAACTGGAAGAGATTAACGAGAAAATTGAAAAATTGCAGAAACAATTAAAAGCAGAGCAAGAACGCATTTGGAAACAGTTTACTAATTTAGAAACAACCATACAGAAATTGAATTCACAAAGTGAAAGTTTATTGAGCCAGTTGAATAGCTGATTGGTTAAGCGTCTGCTGAACTGGCGCTAATATTAAATATGAGGTGAGAAAGCGTGGCAATGCCAAATTCATATCAGCAGTACAAAACGCAGTCGATTAGTACCATGACGCCGGGAGAGCTGCTTATTATTTTGTTTGATGAATTGGTTAAACGGGCAAAACAAGGTGAAATCGCCATTAAAGCGGGCAATGTAGAAGGTGCTAACGACAGTTTAATGCGGGCGCAGGATATTGTGCGCTACTTGACGGCGACACTGAATGATGATTATGAGATCACAAAGGAGATCAAGCCGCTATACGATTTTTTTTACCAACAGCTAGTCATGGCGAATACCAAAAAAAACGCTGACATATTAGAAGCATTGATTCCTATGCTGGAGGATATGCGGGAAACATGGAAGCAAACAGAACGCTTAACTCATAAAAAATAAGGTGAAATCAAATGAACTTGATGGAACGGATGGCTTATCACCAAGAACAGTACGAAGAACTGAAGCGGCTGAACGATAATCTTTTAGCACAAAAAGAAATTTCTGATACGGGTTTGGAGTTGTTTTTATTGGAGAGGGAGCGCTGCATCGTGCAGATGCAGCTCAAGCCTCTCTTGACAGTAGAAAGAATGCAGATGGAAGAATTAGCAAAAAGTAGTGATGACGAGCTTGAACCTGCCACTCGTGCGATGCTTCGACAGTATCAGTTGCTCAAAGGGTTGAATCGCCAAGTCGTTAATCAGGATCAAGCAGTTGCCATGAAATTGAGAAGTATGGCTAAGGAAAATGAGAAACAAAAACCGCAGAAAAAACGGGTCGAAACGTATATTCAAACACTGGATCGCACGATAAACGAGCGTAAAGGCGGACGATTTGACCGGCTGCGATAAACTAAAGAGGTGAGAGCAAATGAGAATAGACAACATAATGCCTTATCATAAGAATAACTATGGTCAGTCAAACGGTGTCAAAAAGGTAGCTGCTCCTCATGCAGTGACAGCGCACAGTAAAAGTAATCATGATACAGTGACTATTTCCCAGAAAACGCCGCAAATTTCGACGCCAGAGTTAAATTTTGAGCAACAAATAGCGTCTTTATCTGGTGGTATTTATCGCCAGCCGGTCAGCCAAGAACGTATTGAGGAAATCAAAACGCAAGTGCAGAACGGTACCTATCATGTAGCGGATAGTGATGTAGCAGAAGCCATTATTAGTCGTATCAAGATGGAAAAAGTGTGGTGAAGACGGCTATGCAGGAATATATTACTTTTATGGAAAATTATTGCGATATTTACGACGAATTGGTTGCTATCTGGCAGGAAAAGCAGCGCATTATCCTCAATAATGATTTGCACTTATTGGAGGAGCAAGTCAAAAAAGAAGAAGTCGGTGTCCTAAAGGCTAAAGGCTTGGAAGAAAAACGCCTCAAGCTGCAAAAAAAATTGGGCTTGGAAGACAAAAAATTACAGGAACTGATCAACGAAGTCGAGCATCGAGAGCAGCAAGAGCAGTTGCGCGCCATTAAGCGACGTTTGAGCGGGTCGGTGCAGCTCTTAATGTCTTTGAATGATAGTTGTAAAACGCTGACGGAAGACCGTTTCGCCACTATTGAGCGAGAAATGGCACGCATTCAGCAGAAAAAGGGCAATAGCCAAGCGAAACCGAAGAACTTTATCAATCGTTCTATTTAATTTTAAGGAAAGAAGGAGAAAAAATGAGTGTCAGACCAACCTTTATGGGGTTTTATACATCTCGCAGTGGTATTGTAGCCAGTCAAGCGAACCAAGATATTACCGCACATAATTTGACCAATATGCTGACGCCCGGCTATACCAGACAGCGCGCTGATTTGGTAGCAGTAGGCGACAGCGGCTACAAAAACCGCTGGGCAGACAAAAATGGTTTATACATAGGGCAAGGAACTAACGTTATTGGCACGACGCAATTAAGAGATGCCGGCTATGACGTGCGTTATCGGGAAGCCAATACGAAATACGGCTATCAAGAAACCCGACTATCTGCATTGGAAGATTTGAACCGCGTGCTTGACGAATTCAAATCCGATAGTGAAACGGGGATCTTCGGACAGATTGGCGAATTTTACGAGAAATTAGAAGACGCGCTGAATGATTCTCAGGCAGATAGTACCAAAAGTATTGTGCGCAACCAAGCCAATACACTGCGCCGTATTATCAACGAAAGTGCAAAAATGCTGCAATCAGTTAAAAAGCAGCAGCAAGACGATTTCCAAATTACTATTGATAAAATCAATACGACCATGCAAAAAATTGCTACGTTGAATCAGCAGATCAAAGAAGATGCGTTATATGGCAATCCTGCACATGAATTGAAAGACGATCGCAATTTATTGCTTGATGAATTGTCGGGCTATATCAATATGGATTATCGTTATGATCCCGATAATCTTGATGAATTGACTGTTAATTGGGTATTAGACGATGGCTCTAAAGTACCTTTGGTTAAAGGTGATAAATTCGCAACAGTGGATCTTCATTTTGATGAACATGAACACAATGGTAATACGGTTTTTGCGCCGCATATTGAAGTAGATTATACTCGCAGTGATTTGAAAATCAATGGCGAGGTGCCTACCAATCGTATTGTTTCACCAGCAGATTGCGGGCAGGGTAGTGTGGGCGGTTACTTTGACTTTTTGACTGGCGACGGCGATTTCGGGGTAGACGCTGACAACCGTGGTTTGCCGTATTATGAAAAAATGCTGGATTCTTTCGCCAATACATTTGCGCAGACGATGAATGACATCAACCGCGGCAAAATAACCGTTGACGCTGAAGGCAATGTCACACCACCTATTACTTTGAATCAAATACAGAACTTGGTAGATACAAATGGTAAGCCTATTGAATGGAAAGATCCTATAACGGGCGATCCGATGAATCCAGAAGATATTACCAAAGAAAATATGAAATCCGTTTTGGCGGCAAACCGCGATGAGCTGAACAAAGGCGCTTATGTCTACGGCAATGAGAAAAATTTGTTTTCAACAAAGGATACAGAAAGCGTTGCTATTAGCGCTACAGTAGGTCAGAATCCGCCAACAGATAATACAGTTGATTTTACCAAAAGATATTGGATTGGCGATCAGGCGCTGAGCTTGGAAGATATTTCTAATCTAACTGATAAAGCAGGTAAGCCGCTGTTTGATCCGCTATTGACTCCTCCTTTAACAGAAACAGACGTATTTGATGCTGTAAAGGATAAAAGTGCCGATATTATTGCCAGTGGTGCTTATTTAGATGGCAAGCAAGTTGATTTTAATAAATTAGTTACCAATACTGGAACAACGAAGGAAATTGATCTTTCCAAAGCTGAATATGGCTACAGTTTTGGTAATGCTGATCAAGTTTTATCATTGGAACAGATCAAGCAACTGACCAACGCCAACGGCAATGTGCTTCAGTGGCAGGATGAAAACGGCAACTTGATGAGTAAAGCGGACATTGACAAGGTGCAAACGGATGCGGATTTAGAAACTTTTCTGAAGAACAATGCTAAATTGTTACAAGGCGGCGTTTATTTGCAAAAAGACGTTACTGCGGCTAATATCGTCGTTTCTGATCAATGGCTGGCTGATCCGCAAGTATTTACTAATACGCTGGGCAATGAAGAAAGCGAAAGCAGTGGCAATGAAGATTACGGCAATGAAGTCATTCGTCGCATGATTGCCGCATTGAATAACGATGAAAATGATGATAAGAAAGCAAAAGTTGATTTTTATGGTGATAATGGTTACAAAGCCTATACTGGCTCTTTTCAAGGGTTCATCAGTTTTATGGAAGTTACCGGCGGTACTGATGAAAATGTGGCAAAGACCGTAACCAGTACGGCGCAATCAGCAGTCGTTAATCTTGATGAAAACAGAATGTCCATTTCTGGCGTTGATGAAAATGAAGAAGTTGCCAATATGATGATGTTTACAAAGGCCTTCTCCGCTTCTTCCAGAATGATGACAACCATGGACGAAATGCTGGATGTATTGATCAATAAAACCGGTCTAGTAGGCCGCTAAAAATAAAAGACAGTTGAGGTGATGAAAAAATGCGTATAACAACAGTAATGATGGGTAATCGCTATATGGCGAATTTGCAGAGAAATAAGGCGTCTTTTAATAAAGCGGAACAGCAGTCGACGGATTTTCGGAAATTCTATCAGATTTCCGATGATCCTGCCAGCGCTGCTAAAGGCTTTCAGCTACGTCGGGAAATTACGAAAAATGAAGCTCAGTTGCGTAATGCGGAGTTTGCCGACGGCAGAATGAAAACGGCCGAATCCTCCATGACCAATATTCAAGATCAGTTGAAAGATATTCGCGATCGTTTGGTGCAAGGTAATCACGGGACATATAATCCGGAGGACAAAGAAACCATTGCCAAAGAATTGAGGGGAATTCAAGCGGCTATTGTACAGGAATTGAACGTTTCTTATACCGACCAGTATTTATTTGGCGGCGCTGTTACTGGCAAAGCGCCGGTATCAGTAGAAGACGGTCAAATGCTTTATCGAGGAAAACCGCTGGAACAAGCCGCAGGCGAAACTATAGCTGACTTTGAAAAACGCATAGAAATTTATCAAAGCGAAAGCATTATTACCGATTTTGGTTATGGGATCAATGGTGAAGATGATGACAGCGGCTTTGATATTAGTCTTTCCGCAGTGAATTTGATGGGCTATGGGAGCACCAAAAGCGAAAGCGGTATTACGATGTCCAACAATTTATATAATTTAGCTGGTCAGATGGCTGACTATCTGGAAGGTGCAGGCGAAGAAGGCTTTGATGAGGAAGTTTTTGGCGAATATATTGTACAATTTGATAATGTTCACAAGAACTTTTTGAATGAATTGACCAAGATGGGCGAAAAAGCTAAAACTATCGAATATACAATTACGCGTTTAAAAGCCAATGGTCTGGCGTTAGCAGAAAAACAGAACTATGTAGAAAATGTCGAGCCGGAGGAAGCGCTGACAAATTTCAAATATCAAGAGTTTGCTTACAGAGCAGCGTTGGCGGTAGGTAATAAAGTCATTCAGCCGTCATTGTTGGATTATTTGAACTGATAAGGGGAAAAAGGGAAATAGAAGGGACGTGTTGGTGTGGAGCCACTTTTAAATATTCAAACGGTGCCGATTTCCATGAAGTTTCACGTGGAAAATGCAAAGCTCGAATTGGAGCAGCCGAGGGCGACACTGGACATTACCAGAGATAGAAAGGGTTTGACCATTGAAAGTGAGCCTATTCGGGTTAAATTAGATACTTTTAACGCCAGATCAAGCGCTGGAATGAAAAGTGTGCGTACGGCTATTGAAGAAGCCGCTGATAGAGGACAGCGTCTGGGCTATGAAGCCATTGGACGCATTGCGGAAGATGGGAATTTTTTGATGGATATTCATTTAAAATCAAATACCGTAGGCGCTTTAGCAGCCAAAAACATGGATTTAACGTTGGATACCATGATTGGTTTTATTCCGTCAGAAGGACCGGATATTTCGTGGACCGGTCCTGATTTGCAAATGAAGTACGAAATGGATAAGCTGACTTTTGACTGGCGGGTAAATGGTCCAAATATTACCTTTGTGCCCGGCAATATCGAAGTAGAAATTTTGGAACGGCCAAAAGTCGTTATTGAATATGTAGGCGATCCGATTTATGTACCGGCTAGCGCCGCGCCTAATTTTGAATCAGAAGCATAGACTTAATAGAAGGAGAATATCGAGAAAAGGCGGTTTTTACCAGTATAGTAAAAGACGTTTTTTCCGATATTCTGCTAAAAATGGCATTGTGCCGATAAAATAAAGAGGTGTAACGAAGTTGCAAATTATGACCAAAGATTTTGGTGAATTGGAGATTAGCCAAGACAGTATTATTACTTTTCCAAAAGGTATCATGGCTTTTGAGGAAATCAAAGACTATGTGCTGTTGAATTACGAACTTGATATAGAAAATTCGCCAATCAAATGCTTGCAAAGCATTAGTGGAAATGTATCTTTTACGGTAGTCGATCCATTTTGCTTTTTACCAGATTATGCGCCTGTCTTAAATAACGCTGACAAAAAACTACTGGCTGTGGATGATGACAAAGATTTGCGTTTTTTGGTCATTGCTGTTATTGGCGAAACCATGGCGGAAACGGTTGTTAATTTGCGCAGTCCGATTGTCATCAATACGGTTAACCGACGGGCAATGCAAGTGATTTTGGAAGGAGATCAATATCCACTCAAATATCATTTGTTTGTTACTGACGTTGACAAGGACGGGGAAGTGGCTGAACAATGTTGATTATTGGTCGCAAAACGCATGAATCTATCATTATTGACAATAAGATCGAAATTATCATCTCTGAAATTTCCGGCGATCGTGTTCAGTTGGCTATTGACGCGCCCAATGATGTGCTGATTTTAAGAAAAGAGCTATATGAAACGAAACTCCTTAATGAGGAAGCTACTCGTAAAGCACCTCAAGGATCGTTGGATGCTTTGGCTTTGGCACTGCAAAACAAAAAAGAGAAAAAGAACGATGTAGACAACAGCTGAGCATATAGTGTTTTGCTGTTGTTTTTCTGTTCTGAGCAATATGAAAAATATATGATAAGAAAAAATGAAAAACAAAATTAAACAGTTGATAATTGGCTTTTTTTGACATATAATTATGTTTTAACTGGTAGAAGTGAAAAATTCGTTATAAAATGTGTATATTTGATAAAAATAGCGCGAAAAACCTATAATAATACCGAATTAGTAACGGTTTTGTACCATAATGCGTGGTAAAATAAGCATGTGTAAATAGGTTTGTTAGTATATTTACAGAAAGGAAGATTAACAATGCGCAGTGATTCAGCAGTGATGATTATGGAAAAGAGCATGGATGCTCTATGGCAAAGAAATCGCGTGATTTTGGACAATATTTCCAATGCGACGACGCCGGGGTATAAACGCAAAGAAGTCAAATTTGAAAGTCTTCTTGATAATGTCTTAAAAACCAGCGCCGCTTCGAGCAGAGGAGAGATACTAAACCGCATCAGCGCCATTGAGCCGGAAGTTGTACGCGATTTGCAGACGACGATAAATGTTGATGGCAATAATGTTGACAGCGATAAAGAATTTACAGAGCTATACAGAGCAACAGAACAATATCAATATATGGAGCGATTGCTTAACGACAGCTATGCCAGACTGCGCTATGCCATTACCGAAGGGAGAGGTTAAACTTGAGTTTTTTTAACAGCTTGGATATTGCCGCTTCTGGCTTGACCGCACAAAAAATGCGCATTGACGTTTTAGCACAAAATTTGGTCAATGCCGATTCTACGAGAACGGAGGACGGGACGACTTATCGACGCAAAATGGTCGTTTTTCAGGAGCGTGCGGGTGATGATTTCGGGACAATCCTTAGAAAGGCGCGCTATAATGATAATACCGCTTCTTCTCCAGGTGGTGTTCATGTGGTAGAGATTGTAGAGGATCAACGGGCATTAAAACCAGTATATGATCCTACTCATCCCGACGCAGATGCAGACGGCTATGTGATGCTGCCTAATGTTGACAAAATCAAAGAAATGTCTGACATGCTTTCGGCGACCAGAGCTTACAGCGCTAATATCACTGCCTTAAATGCTATGAAGTTGATGGCGGGCAAAGCGTTGGAAATCGGGAAATAATGAATTAGAAGTGATGAAGAAGAGGAGGACGGTAGATGGATAATCATTTTATTGTGCCGTTAACAAGCATGTTCGACTCGAGCAGAAATACTTATGCCGAAGGACAAAGAGCGGCAGGGACAACAATTCCTTTTGCCAGTATTTTTAAAAGCGTAATCAATGAAACATATCAAACTGAAGATCAGGTGCGTCAAGGCGCCATTGGAGCAGCGAACGGAGATATTGACCGGTTGCATGATCTGACCATCGCTTCCACAAAATCTGATATGGCCTTGAAGTTATTTGTTCAGCTGCGCAATAAAGGTCATGATGCTTACAGTGAGATCATGCGTATGGGTGTATAACGAAAGATGTCAAGAACAGATGAGCTAAAAGAGAAGTATTTACAGCCGGTAAAAACTTTTTGGGAAGGTTTAGACAGCATAAAACGTAAAATAGTAGGCATAGGCACAGCGGTACTTTTAGTCGTTATTGTTGCGCTTGTTGTCTGGCTGAACTATCAGCCTTATGTGGTATTGTTCAATAATTTGGATTCTGATGAAGCTGCTGCTATTTTGCAAAGTCTTCAGGATAAGGGTGTCAGCGCTAAAGTAGAGAATAACGGTACCATTATGGTACCAGAGAATCAAGAAGCAGCGTTAAAAATGCAGCTTGCTATCGAAGGGTATCCCAAAGGCGGTTTCACTTATGATATTTATACTAATAACGTAGATACAATGGCAACTAATTCAGACAGGCGTACTTATTTGATGTATCAACTGCAAAATCGTATGCAGGAGGCTATTTCTACTATCAGTGGCATTAAATCAGCAGTGGTCACCATTGCATTGCCTGAAGATGTCGGTTATGTGATTACCCGCAATCGTCAGGAGGCTTCTGCCAGTGTTTTAGTTACATTAATTGGTAACGATGATTTAAGTGCTTCGCAGGTCGAAGGGATTAAAATATTGGTAGCGCGCGGTGTTTTGGGATTGAAAACGGAAAACGTTTCGGTTATCAATACCAATACTGGCAAAGAAATGGGCGGCAAGGTCGACGACGATGACATTGGCGCTAATGCTAAGGATAAATTAGCTATAGAAACTGAAATTGATGAAAAGATTGAACGAAAAGTCCTTGATGCGTTAGAATTTCTTGTCGGTGCGGGTAATGTACACGTTACCGCTACTTCGCGGATTAACATAGATGGTGGCATAGTGCAATCTACAATTTATACACCTAGTAGAGATGACAACAACACTGGCGTTATTGGTCAAGAAAATCATTATTTGCAAGGAAGTAATCCCGATGTATTAAATGGCGGTATTCCCGGAGCGGAAACCAATGCCGATGTGACAACATACCCTATGATTGATGGTGAAGTGAGCGACAATCAGTTTGTTAATCAGTATGAATACAATTATTGGGTTAATGAAATGAAAGAGGAAATACAGCGTCGTGAGTATAAGATAGAAAGCATTACTGTCAGCGTTATTATCAATAGTCCTGATATCCAGCAAACGGAGCGTGCTCGTTTAACGGATACTATTGCTATTGCAGCTAATGTGCCGACAGAAAATGTAGTCATTTACTTTGCTAATACGCAACCAGTACAAGAAACGAGTGGCGGCAATATTCAAGAGATTCTCCGTGCTAATTGGTGGATTGTCGGCTTAATAGCATTAGGCGTTATTTTGCTGATTGTCTTGATTGTGGTCTTACTCAGACGACGCAGCAAGAAAAAGAAAGAAGAAGATTTCTGGGCAGCGCAAGACGCCGAAGCAATGGCTACTTTGCAAGCGCAGGAAGAACAAGTACCGCCAGCTGAAGAAACGCCGCAGCAGAAGATTTCCAGACAGGTTAGAGAATTTGTCGATGAACATCCTGAAGTGGCAGCTCAGTTGATCAGAACGTGGCTGAAAGGAGATGGCTAAACAGTGGCTCAAAATGATTATGTTTATTTAAGCGATCCGCAGAAGGCAGCAGCGATTATGGTTTCGTTAGGTGCTGATAGTGCGTCGAAGGTTTATAAAAATCTAAGAGAAAGTGAAATCGAACAGCTGACTTTTGAGGTTGCTCGTTTAGATCATCTTTCGGCAGAAACGATTGAACAGGTCATGAATGATTTTTACGGTTTATGTCTGGCACAGCAAGTTATGACGGAAGGCGGTTTGGAGTACGCTCGCGATGTTTTGGAAAAAGCCTTTGGTTCGCAAATGGCAACGCAGCTGTTAGAAAAGATTACCAAGTCTTTGAAGACTCGCGCTTTCGAATTTATTCGCAAAGCCGATTACAAGAACTTGATGGCAATTATTCAAAACGAACATCCGCAGACGATTGCCTTGCTATTATCTTATGCTAGAGCCGATCAAGCGTCGACGATTATCAGCGAATTGCCTAATGCAACAAAAATTGACGTCGTCGAACGTATTGCCAATATGGATCGCACATCACCGGAAATGATCCGCGAAGTAGAAAAAACGCTGGAAAGAAAATTCTCTACCATCGTTTCGGAGGATTATACGGAAGTGGGCGGTATCGACTATATTGCAGAGATTATGAACGGTATGGATCGCAACAGCGAAAAATACATTTTTTCCGAATTGGAAAAACGAGATGCCAAACTTACCGAAGAAATTCGCAAGAGAATGTTTGTCTTCGAAGATATTGCCAAAATGTCTTCCCGCGATATTCAGACTGCCTTGCGTGAAATTGATACCGCTGATTTGACCAAAGCATTAAAAGGCAGTCAGCCGGAAGTACAAGACATCTTTTTTGCCAACATGTCTAAGCGCATGAGCGAAAATGTCAAGACGGATATGGAATATTTAGTTGTACGTATGCGTGAAGTTGAAGAAGCGCAACAACGTATCGTAGCTATCTTTAGACGTTTGGAGGATGAAGGTAAAGTAGTCATCTCCAAAGGAGGAGATGACGATATCATTGTCTAGTCTCATCAAATCCAACTGTGTGCAAGTCGGTGAAAGCTACGCTTTAGAAGTCAAACAAATGATACCTAAAGCAAAGCCAGAAACGCCGCCTAAAGTGGGCGAAGTGGTCAATGACAGTAGTGCTGTTCTTGCTGAGGAAAAGCAAAAAGCGATTGACAGAGCCCGGCTGATTCTTGATGAAGCCCAACAAGAAGCGGCAAAAATCATTGAAAAAGGTCGCCAAGATGCCGCTGTGCTTTATGAAGAAGCGCAGAAAACAGCGGAACATTTGACCCAAAAAGCTTATGATGAGGCCTATCAAGCCGGTAATGACCAAGGTTATGAAGACGGTTATAATCAAGGTTTCACCAAAGGCTATGAAGAAGCTTATAATGATAATAAAGCTGCTGGAGAAGCACTGCAAAAAGCGTTGCATGATTTTGAGGAGCAGCGACAAGACGAATTGGTTCGCAGTTTAGATGAGTTGAAGTTTTTAGCATTGGAAATTGCTGGGAAAATTGTTGATGAGCGATTAAAAGACGACCAAGACGTTTATTTAAGAATGATTGAAAAAGCGCTGGAAACGTTCCGCAGTTATAAATGGGTAGATATTTATATTGGCGAAGAACCTCAGCTGGCTGCCTATATTGAAAGTTCATTAGCTGAACGCATGGCGAAAAGTTCCAAATATCTTCGTGTGCGTATGTCGGAAGATAAACCAGTGGGTTATTGCACGATTGAAACGGATGCCGGCGTGGTCGATGTCAGCGTACAGACGCAGCTTGAGCAGATCCGCGATGTTTTGACAGAAAATGATCAGGAGGACTAAAAATGTGGAACCACTACCGAGAGCGAGTCAAAAATTGTGATTCCTTAAAGTATTTGGGTCGTGTGCAGAAAATTGCAGGTCTTATGATCGAGTCGGCAGGACCTAGAGCGCGCATGGGTGACGTCTGTCATGTGCGGGCATTAGGCGAAGCGCACAGCGTATTGGCGGAAGTCGTCGGTATACAGGAAAATGAAATTTTGCTTATGCCTTATGATGATGTTCGCGGTATTGGCGCTGGCAGTATCGTGGAAAATACGGGGCGAAAATTACAGATTCCCGTTGGCGAAGCGTTAAAAGGACGCATCGTCAATGGTATTGGTCAGCCCATTGATGATTTAGGTCCAGTAGCTAATACCGTCATGTATTCGGTAGCGCGGCAATATGCCAATCCCTTGTC
>CATJSX010000156.1 GCA_949743265.1 uncultured Peptococcaceae bacterium | reverse complement strand
TGAGCATAATATTCCAGCGATTCCATCCGAAAATAGGCTTGCCACAAATCGGTTCCCCATGTTAATGCACCGTGATTAGCGAGCAATAAACCGTTGTAATGACAGCAATATGGTTTGATGGATAAGGCTACCGCTTCTGTTCCCGGCACAGCATAGGGCGCCACTGGTACGCTACCTAAATGAACAATAGCTTCCGGCAAAATCGGCAAATCCAAAGCGATACCAGCAACAGCAAAAGACGTTGCCGCTAAAGGATGCGCGTGAACAACTGCCATGACGGTTTCATTTTCGTGATAAACTTGCAAATGCATTTTAAGTTCAGAAGAGGGTCTGTAATGGCCATAGAGAATATGCCCGTCTTTATCAACTTTGACTAACATATCTTCTGCCAAATCGCCTTTGCAAACTCCTGTAGGCGTTGTCCAAATGCCATCTACGCAACGGACGCTGATATTGCCATCATTGGAAACAACCATATTTTTTTGATATAATCGATGAGCGACTGCAATGATTGTTTTTTTGAGATGGGCTTCATCAGCTGGAGTTAGCATGGTCTGCGCGGTTTGATTTACACTCATTTTTGCTTTCCTTCTTTCAGTACTATTTGGCGCAATGTTTCGCTAAAGGGTGGGTAAGCGATGCCGTATTCTGTGATAATTGCAGTAATCAATTCATGTTTGGTTACATCAAAAGCAGGGTTGAATATGTTTACGCCATTTGGCGCCATAGGCTTTTGATACCACATCTTGCTAACTTCTTCTGGTGAGCGTTGTTCAATAACGATGGCTTCACCGTCTGCGCATTGCCAATCAATCGTCGAGGTAGGCGCGCAAACGTAAAAAGGAATGTGATAATATTGGGCTAAAATTGCCACCGTATTGGTTCCGATTTTGTTAGCAATGTCACCATTGGCAGCCACGCGGTCGCAGCCCACAAAAATTGCTTGAATCCAGCCGTTTTTCATGACAACGGAAGCCATATTATCACAAATCAGCGTCGTATCAACACCATCAGCTTGCAATTCATAGGCAGATAAGCGCGCCCCCTGCAAAAGCGGTCGCGTTTCGTCGACATAGACTTTAAAATTCATGCCCCGTTCACGTCCCAAATGAATAGGCGCTAAGGCTGTGCCGTATTTAACCGTTGCCAAACTGCCCGCATTGCAGTGGGTCAAAATTCCGTCGCCATCTTTGATGAGCGTCAGCCCATATTCGCCTAACTTGTGGCAGACTTCGATATCTTCCTGCCAAATAGTATTGGCTTCTTGCTGTAAAGCCAATTTTATTTTTTCGCTTCCCTTATTTTTTTCTCGTTCTGCTGCTTGTATCATACGATTTAATGCCCAAAATAAATTAACCGCTGTTGGTCTGGCTGTCGCTAAATAATCTTTCGTTTGTCGCAATTTTTCCCAAAAAATGTCTTCTGTTTCTTCAAATCGCCATGATACCACATAAAGCCCGATGGCTGCGGCTACGCCGATAGCTGGCGCGCCGCGTACTTGCAGCGTATGAATCGCTTGCCAAATATCTTCCGCTGTTGTTAAAGACAAGATTCTTTCCTCGTTAGGCAACAAGGTTTGATCAATGATGACCAAAGCCTTAGCAGTTTCGTCTAAAGCGACTGTCATTCGTTCAGACACATAGATTCCCCCTTTTTACAATTTAGCAGTAATAGCTTTCACTAGTCGGCAGAAATCATGGCTGACTTTAGCGCCAGTAGCTAACACTTCTTCCTCTGTTAACGGTTGGTCTAAAATACCGGCAGCCATATTAGAAATACACGATATGGCCAAAACTTTTAGTCCGCAATGAGCTGCAACGATAACTTCTGGTACGGTAGACATGCCGACCGCATTAGCGCCCCAGCTGCGAAACATTCTGATTTCTGCCGGTGTTTCATAACTGGGACCGGTGCAGGCTAAATAAACGCCTTCCTGCAATTTTATGCCCAATTCTTCTGCTGTTTGATGCGCTAATCCTCTTAATTCACGATCATAAGCAAAAGTCATGTCGTTAAATCGCGGACCAAATTCTGTTTCATTAGCGCCAATTAAAGGATTGCGTCCCATAAAATTGATATGATCGCTAATAATCATCAAATCGCCTACTGCGAAGTCAATATCAATACCGCCAGCAGCATTGGACAAAATCAATTTTTCTATTCCTAAAGCAGCCATTACTCTAATAGGATAAGTTATGGTTTCTAAAGAATAACCTTCATATACATGTAATCGTCCTTGCATACATAAAACCGGCACATCGTCCAAATAGCCAAAAATAAGATTGCCCTGATGTCCCGGCGCTGTGGATACTACAAAATGCGGCAGTTCTTTATAAGCGATTACACATGGCTTTTGCAGTTCATCAGCCAAGCTGTTTAAACCAGAGCCCAACACAATAGCGACTTTTGGTTTTAACGTCGTTTTTTGCTCAATATAAGCAATCGTTTCCTGTACTTGATCCATAAGCATTGTTATCACTCCATTTTTTGTTAGCGACCGAATTGATGATTTTAAAAATATCGCCTGATGGTCTAATACTATATTGCCACAAAATATCATGATTGCAAATAAAATTTTTATTTTGTCAGCCATTTTAGGCGAAAAATATAAAAAGGTACCTTGATATTATTTGGAGACTGTGCTACTATAACATCAAGGTACCTTTTTATATTTGGGAATTCCGCCATTTTCTGTTGCAAGAAGCGGGAAAAACTTTTGATTACCGTTTTTAGTTTGGAGGTGTCAGTATAAACAAGGTCATTGTTCAGCGCGAGCGTATTGGCAAATTTGTTGGCTGGCTGGGACTTAGTAGCAATTTTCTGCTGACTGTTTTGAAATTAGTAGTTGGTTATGTCAGCAATAGTATGGCGATTATTGCCGATGCGCTTAATAATTTAACAGATTGTGCGTCTTCTGTGGCAACCATTTTGGGTTTTTCTTTGTCAACAAGAGAAAAAGATAGTAAGCATCCCTATGGTCATGGCAGAATGGAATATATTTGCGGATTGATGATTGCCAATTTTATTCTATTTACCGCTGTTTCTGTAGGGAAAAGTTCATTGGAGCGTTTAATATTTCCAGAAGCAGTACAAATTTCCGCTGTGGTAATCGTCGTCTTGTTGATAGGGATTATTATTAAATTAGCAATGGCGATAATCATCAGTTGCTTAAATAAAGAGATTTCTTCCGCTACGTTGAAAGCAGTTAAGAATGATAATCTCTCTGATGCTTTGGTTACAACTGTTGCTTTATTGGGTGTTTTATGCGCTTCTTTTACTACTCTTCCGTTAGATGGTTTGTTAGGATTTCTAGTATCGATTGTTATTTTGTGGTCTGTCTGGGTTTCTTTTAGTGAAAATACGGTGCTTCTTTTAGGAGAAGGCGCTACTATTGAAACAGAAAAATCAATCCGACAGATTGTGATGCGTGATCAAATTTTTCAAAAAGTGGAATCTGTTACGCTCCATGATTACGGACCGCAAGAGAAAATCGCTTTTATCAAAGTTGCGTTTGGCGAATCTTCCTCTTCTTTAGAAACTGATCAGTCTTTAAAGCGAGTGCAGCAACAATTGAAAGACGAATTACATTTGGATGCTACCCTTTATTGGGATATGACAGCGAAAATTTAATAAGGAGCATTGTCATGAATAAAACAATTTCTAGTGATCATTATTTAAAAGCTATTTATCAGCTCCAACAACAACAGCCAGTTGTCAGACGTGTTGATATTGCCCAAGCTATGGCGTTTTCTAAGCCTAGCGTTACGCGAGCCATAACATTGCTAAAGAAGATGGGCTATGTAACGGTAGAAAAGCATCAAATTCGATTGACGTCAAAAGGGAAGAAGGAAGCGGAAAATCTTTGGCAAAGGTTTGAAACCATCTATGATTACTTGACAGCAGCGGGCATTTCTAATGATGCGGCAACAAAAGATGCCTGTTTATTGGAGCATAGTCTCAGCGAAGAAACTTATCATAAACTATTAAATAAAATAACCTTCTAAAGGCAGGAAAACAGCTTCTGGTTAACGTATTTTAGTCAGAGTAACGATTTATTTGACAAGAAAGGAAATAACAATGACTATTACAACTCCCAATTTGCCGCCGTTTTTAGAAGAAGATGATAATTTTTTGGCTTTAGCGTTACAAGCTCAGCTGTCGGAAACAGTTTTAGAAGAAAAGCACTTCAAAAATCTTCAATTCAGCGGCGAAGATTTTAGCCGCATTGATTTTCAAACTATTATTTTTGAAAATTGCCGTTTTGACCATTGTACGTTTTATAAAAGCAATTTTATTGATTTGCAATTCAGCCATTGTGATCTATCCAACAGCAATTTTACGGAGAGTTATTTTAATCGTTGCCGCTACGATGATGTAAAAGCAATTGGCGCTAATTTTTCTCAAATCACCGCCAATCATTTATTTTTTGCAGCGTGTAATTTAAAATACGTTAATTTTGATGAAAGCAAATTATCATTTATCCATTTTGGACAAACGACGCTGGAACAAGGTAATCTACAATCGTGTAAACTAAAAAGCGTCGCTTTTGACGAATGTACTTTAAATGGCGTTAATTGCTTTAAAACTACACTCAAAGGATTAGATCTCACTACTTGTTTGATTGATGGCTTAAGTGTTTCTGATGATTTCCGCGAATTAAAAGGCGTCAAAGTTAATGCGCTGCAAGCTGTTGAGTTGGCTAAACTTTTAGGCGTTGTCGTTAAATAGCGATATTTAGAGAAGAGAAATTTGAATTTATCGCTTAAGCTGTAAGAGTATTCTTAATTGCCATCATTAGATTTTTATGCGATAATGATTTATAGTAAAATAGAATTTATCATTTTCATAGAAGTGGTGGGATTTGTTGTGCGTATTGAGCAGCTGAAATATTTTATAGAAATAGCCAAATGCCAATCAATCAAAGGCGCTAGTGAAAATCTCTTTTTAAACAGCAATCACTTAGTCAGACCATAAAAAATTTGGAAAAAGAATTGGGTTTTTTATTGCTAAATCGAACGCCCGGTGGCATTACATTAACAAAAGAAGGACAATTGTTTGCTGTATTTGCTCAAAAGGTGTTAGATGAACAACAAATTTTTTGGCGTCAAATAGAAAATTTGCAGCCGCATATTGATGTAAAACAAGTTGGCGTCTTGACGCTCAATGTTTTTGGCTTGTATGAGGTCTGTGTTTTGCCAGAGATCCTTAAAAAAT
>CATJSX010000155.1 GCA_949743265.1 uncultured Peptococcaceae bacterium | reverse complement strand
CTACAGCCAATATAAAGACCATTGGGTCGCTTATAGTATGAACGAAATCACCAAGCATATTCCAGATAATCCAGCCTATTATGCTTTTGCGCTGAAAAACGCTCAAGACAATTTACAAATTATCGGTGAACGAGACACTACGTATCACACCTATTTGGAATTATTGATGGCAACTTTTGAAGTATACGACCGTATGCAAAAAAACAACATTAGCGTGGCGGATTTTGATTTGCCGCTGTTTTTACAAACCATTTACACGCGGGCCGACCGACAGCTAAACGGTTATTTTTATCCAGAATACGCTATGTATATGAAAAACCCACAGCGCATACTCAATACTTTCATGGTTCGTCATGACGGCTACCGCGTTCGTATCGATGATGTGCAGCACAATATTGGCGGCTATTATCTATACTACAAAAATTACGAGCAAATGGTAGCATATGGTTTGCTGGACGCTCGCCAGCAACTGCCATAAAGCCGCGCCCAAAAATTTCAACTGGCTTCTTTCGCCTCAGTCGGCATACGTTTGGTAAAAATCACAAACGTATGCCGATTTGCGCAAGGCGCTTATTTTTTTCTGTCTAATCTTTCCGCAGGCAGCGGCAAAAAAACTTATTTTTCGCCGCTGACAGCAAAATTTGTTTCACGTGAAATAATCGTATAAATTTTCTTATAACTTACGTCTATATAGGATTTTACGTTGCACTCCAGCGCAAGATTTGGTAAAATCAAGTCAATCAAATCATTATTTTTCGGAGAGTAAACGATGAAAAAAAGAACGATTGCCGTTATTGGCGGCGGCGCTAGCGGCTTGGCAGCGGCAATTACTGCTGCACAATGCGGCGCTATGGTGACAGTTTACGAGCGCGGCGAACGAGTCGGGCGCAAACTTTTGGCAACGGGTAACGGACGCTGCAATTTGTCCAACCGACAGGTGTCAACTGATTTTTATCACGGACATCAGCCGGATTTTGTTCAGCCAGCGCTGGCGCAGTATTCAGTGACAGAAACGTTGTCATTTTTTGAGCAGCTGGGCATTATGACCGTTGAAGGCGAAGACGGCAAACTATATCCACGCTCTTGGCAGGCGGGCACAGTGCTGGACGCTTTGCGATTAGCCTGCGATCATTGGGGTGTCGTCACACGCTGCGGCTGTGAAATCACAGCAATTACTCCTACTAAACGCGGTTTTATGCTCAAAAGTACCACTGACCAATGGCAGGCTGAGCGTGTCATTGTGGCTTGCGGCGGTGCTGCCGCTGCCGATTTGGGCGGTACTGACAGTGGGTATCGTTTGCTGCAACGTTTAGGGCACCATTGCTCAGCCATTTGTCCTGCTATCGTCCAGTTAAAAACGGATACCCTTGTTACAAAAGCTTTAAACGGCATCAAAACCAATGCGTTGGTGTCATTGTATCAGGGAGAGCAAGTGATCAGGCAGATTTATGGCGAGGTATTATTTGCTGATTATGGTTTATCAGGTCCGCCGATTCTTTCTTTATCCAGCCTTGCGGTTCGTTTGCTAGGACAAGCATTGTACATCAGCCTTGACCTTTTTCCCGAAACGACTTCGGCAGAACTATATCAGCTGCTGCAAAATCGCCGCAATCTATTAGGCTGGCTGACGCTGGAGGATTTTATCAGTGGCATGGTCAACAAGCGTTTGGGACAAACAGCCATCAAAAGCGCCGGTTTGACGCCGTTATCCCGACGAGGTGAGTCATTGACCAATGACGAATTAACGCAATTGACCGCAGCATTAAAAGACTGGCGTTTTGCTATTAAAGATACTAGAGGATTGAAACAAGCGCAGGTAACGGCGGGCGGCATATTGACAAAAGACTTTGACAGCCGTTCGCTATCGTCCAAAATCGTCAACGGACTGTATGCTTGCGGTGAAGTATTGGATATTGACGGCGAATGCGGCGGCTACAATTTGCAGTGGGCGTGGTCATCGGGCAGATTGGCAGGACGATGCGCCGCACTGGATAAGGCAGAGTAGGAGGATTGACTGATGGTTGATGTGGTAATTCTGATCATTTTAGTCATAGCGGCAGCTATCGGCTATCAAAAAGGACTGATTCGCTCGTTGCTCGGCGCTGTGGGTGGTATGCTTACGCTAGCTCTTGCTTATGGCTTAGCAAGACCTGTCGCTGTATTATTAGGCGAACGGCTCGGCGCTGTAGAAGCTATCAGTGCCAAAGTACTTGCCATTATTCCTTTGCCGGAAACACTGGATACAGCTATCGCTAGTATTAACGGTGTAGCGGCGTTGTACAGTTTTTTGGAAGAATCGGCTTTGCCCAAAGGACTAAAAGAAAGTATTTTAAACGGCGTTCAAGATCAAGTTTATGCGCTAGGAGAAGGCGTATTTATGACCATTAGCGAAGCTGTCGCTCGCGTAGTAGCGCAATATATTTGGCAGGGAATTGTTTTTGCTTTGTTGTGGGCAGTATTGAGTATTGGTATTTTCGGGCTGGGACGATTGGTAACGGGGCTTATTCATCGGCTGCCGCTTATTGGCACGCTGGATCGCGTTTGTGGTGCGTTAATCTCAATAATGCTTTTGGCGGTGGTTTTGACGGTACTATATGAAGCCTTAGGCGTATTGATTGCTTTAAATCACGATCAGTCCGGTTTACTGCTTGCAATCAGCCAATCAAAAATCTTGCCCATGCTGCAAGAATTATTTCACACGGCAATCGGTTAGGAGGTATGGTCATGAGCTACTATCGAGAATACTCCCAATATTTACTGGAAACTTACGGCGAGCGGGTATATAAACTGCCTATCACTGTATCTGATGGCGGCTGTCCTAACCGTGACGGCACAGTAGGAACCGGCGGTTGTATTTTTTGTGACGCCACTGGCTCCGGCTTTCAATGTCTGCCGCAAAGTATGACGATTGCGGAGCAATTAGCAGAAAATAAGGCATTTTACAAACGACGGTTTCATGCCAATAAATTCATCAGCTATTTGCAGACGTATACCAATACGTATATGGCTTTTGACCGTTTTCAGACGGTCTGTCAAGAAGCCACAAACGATAATGATTTGGTAGGTTTAGCCATTTCTACGCGACCAGATTGCGTAAATGACGATTATTTGGCGTATTTAGTCGAGTTGAAAAACAGCAGGAATTTGAGCATCGACATTGAATTAGGATTACAAACGGTGAATTACCATAATTTGGTGGATATCAATCGTGGACATACTCTGGCGGAATTTATTGATGCTCAGCTGAGGATCAAACGCGCCGGTTTAAAGACGACTGCTCATATGATTCTCAATTTGCCCGGCGACGATATGCTAGACGTTATTGAATCAGCCAAAGTTCTTTCGGCTTTGGGCGTTGATTTCGTTAAGATTCATTCGCTTTATATCGTCGGTGGCACGCCTTTGGCTCAACACTATGCACGCGGCGAATTTGAGCTGTGTTCGTTGACGGAATACATTGAACGCGTAGTCGTCTTTTTGGAATATTTAAGTCCCGATATTGTTATCCAACGGCTAGTCGGCAAAGGTCCGCAGGATAATTTGATTTTTTGCAACTGGGATACCAGCTGGTGGAAGATCAAAGACGCTATTGAAGCGGAATTTCTTCGGCGGAAATCACAGCAAGGCTCTCGCTGCCATTATCTCAATGGTCATGCGCTCCAACATTTTTAATCTTCCTTGCCTCGCCGCATCACCGTCATTTGATGACGAGGTGAAAAAATATGTTATCTTTTAGAAGTAAAAAATATCGGGAGAAAATGGATCAATTCACTTCAAGCGATAGGCTGACCGATGCAGCCAGCCAATGGATCATGCGCCGCGACCAACTGCCCGAATATCGTTTTGCCTTAGAATGGATGAATCCCGATGACAAGGAATCGGTTTTTTGGCGCGAATGGGACACGTTGGACGAGCTGGCACAGCGGGATCTGGCGCGGGCAACTTTTAGCAACAGTTGGCAGAAGTTGGTGGATCGTTATGCGCATTTGAATCAGCAGGAGAAAATTCAAGTTTTGGAAGCATTGGGCTATATTCATCAGGAAGATGTGGTGGCTTTTTTAATTAACGAATTGAAACGAGATGACGAAAGTTTACGCTTAGCGGCCGCCAGTGCCTTGAAGCGACAAGATCCCTTACTGACTGTCGAGCCTATGTTAGAAGCCTTATCTAAACCGGAAGTTTTTTTGGCGTCTCGCGTTTATGATGTGTTAAAAGCCATTGGACCCAAATTAGTGCCTGTTATTTGCCACAAAATTATTGATGCGGACAATCGTGGGCGTATGGTCATGGTACAACTTTTAGGAGCGTTTGGCGATGAAACCATTCTGCCTATTTTGGAACAACTAGCAAAAAGCCGTGATTATGAATTGCGCAAAGCCGTTGCCGAAGCCATTGTACAAATTGGCGGTGAAGCTGCCTTGCCCCTATTATCAGAGCTTATTCATGATGAAAGCTGGCAGATTCGGTTATTGGCAACCGAAGGGATTCGCAAAGATTGTTTAACCGACGGACTATTCTTTTTGCGGCAGGCATTACACGACGAAAAAGATTTTCTTGTACGGGATATGATTCAAGATACTATCGTACAATTAGAAACCATTGACGCACCGGCGCCATCATTTTCATGGTGCAGAGAACGAAAGGAAGACACGCCAAATAATGAAGAACCTTATCACAGCAGAACTGGCCGCAGACATAAGCGCTACACCAGTGGGCATACTGGCAAATTTGGTCTCACCGGAAACGGTATTTGATTTTACTGCTGTTTTGATTCAGATCATGATCATCATGGCTATTATTGCCGCTTTGCGCAAAATCGCCATGAAACTCATTGATACCATCATGCGCAATCGATTGACCATAAGTATTGCCCAATCGGAGCGCATCAGCACATTAGAAGAAAAACGATTGTTGACATTGACCAAACTCATCAAAAGTATTGTTTCTTATTTTTTGTATTTCATTGGAATCATTACTATCTTGGACATGCTGGGGATAAAAGTCACCGCTATTTTGGCGGGTGCCGGCGTATTGAGCTTAGCAGTTGCCTTTGGTGCTAAAAGCATGATCGAAGATTTAATGAGCGGCTTATTCATTTTGTTGGAAAATCAATATGCTGTAGGCGAATACGTCAAAATTGGTGACGTTGTCGGCAAAGTTGAAGAAATTGGTATGAAAACAACTAAAATTGCCACCTATAATGGAGAAATTCTCATTATTTCCAACGGTGAAATCGGACGGCTGATCAACTACAGTCGTCATGCGCAACGGGGCAACGTCGATGTCGGCGTTGCTTACGAGGTCGATATCCAAGCAGCTATAGACGTTTTAAAAGACGCTTGCGATATAATTAACGCCCAATACGATGATATTTTAGACGAAAAGGCCAATGTTTTAGGTATAGTGGAACTGGCAGATTCTGCTGTCGTTTTACGTATGACTTTTACTGTCTTTGACTGGAAACAACTAGCTGTAGAGCGCTGCTTGCGACGTATCAGCAAAGAAATGCTTGATGACGCCCAAATCGAAATCGCTTATCCCAAAATACAACTATTATCTTAGGAGGAATGATTATGCCCATGAAATTGTATATTGGCGACATCATCAAAACCAAAAAACCACACCCTTGCGGAAATGATGAATGGGAAATAGTCCGCACTGGCATGGATTTTCGCATTCGTTGCCTAAAATGCAACCATCAAGCATGGATTCCCCGCACTAAGCTGGAAAAATCCATCAAAAAAATTATCAAAAGCAACGCGCCTATAGAGGATACACATGAAAGTTAGCGAGAATGAACAATACAGCGCATATGATATTTGGCTGAATGGGCTTAAATCATATTTAGACAGGTATGAAAATGGTTTAAAAAAACAGGCGAATAAATATATCAGCAGTTTCATAGATGAATTTGAACATTCTCTGCCAAAAGAGGATTTGGAAAACATTCTGCAGAGATTTTGTCAGGAAATATGTGATGAGCGCAAACATTCTCAATTGCTGAACCGAGGCAATGGAAGTTTACCTTATGCTTTGAGCAAAATCGTGTGGTATTATTTGAAAAATCAATGCGAATCGGAAGCTATGCCGCATATGAGATGGGCTTTTCAACTATATGGAAAATATTACAATCCGTTTAATCCGCAATTAGAATTAAATATGTTTAAAATACTGAAAAAAGCCTATCATCATAAGGATTGTGATTCAAAAACAGTTGAGCTCTATTTCAATGAGCTTTTGGAACATCTCTATTGGGGAGCACATCATTTCCCAAATGGCTGTATCATTACAAAAGAATCTTATGAAAAGACCGTTGAAACGGCAGAAATGATATTAGCAGAAAAACAAGTAGCGCAGAAATTGGTGGAAACCTATCGATATTATCGTAAACTTTATCAATGTTTTGATGAGTATGAGAAGAGTAAGCACGAAAAGGATTTTTATGACTTATGTGAAAGAGCTGGCATACCATACAAGAATATGTCGGCTTATTATTTTCAGTAGGTGAATTTTTAAATGAAAATCTTACAGATAAGCATTAAAAAAACTGTTTTGAAAAAAAGTTACGATAACAAAAAGCCCTGTTCCAAAATGGAGCAGGGCTTTTGCGCGTCCGCTTCTGCTAAAGCAGCGTGCACATTTATAGATTCTTGCGAGAGCCTTTGGCTAATAAAGCGGTAATACCACCTAACGATAAGAGACAAATTACCATCAGCCAATGACTATTGTCGCCAGTTTTGGGCACTTCATCGTCATACATGACGGCTAGCGGCACATCTTCTTCCGGCACATAAACGTATTCTTCCGTTTCAGGATCTTGTACGCGGAAATACGTTGTCGGCGTATCGCCATCATAGATGGTTACCTCATCGGGACTGTCTGGTTCATTAGGATCAGGCAGTTCAGGCGGAGGCGTATTGCCGCCCGGTGGTGGATTGTCGCCACTTGGCGGCGGGTTATCGCCATCAGGCGGATTATCCCCGCCGCCTCCGTTATAACGATTTTCAATCAAAATGTAATCTATTTCGCCGCCAACGATAGCATGCTGATGATTTTCATCGGCGGGGCGAGAATAGGTAATATACTGAGCACTTTGACCTGCGGCAGATTCCGAAATAGCGTAAATCGTATCAGCAGGTAAACCATGAATGGTAACACTTTGACCGTCAGTCAAGCTGATGGTACCACCTGTACTGATAACGCCGGTTTTATCGCCGTCGTAAGCAAAACTGCCCATCAGCGGCGCCCCGCTGCCGTCAGTAAAGGTCAGCGTAAAGAGAAATTGGCGCTGGAGAATATCGCCTGTGACAGCGTTGCCAGTAACGATTTTGCGCAAATTCAACTCGCCAGTATTTTCGCCTTCTTTAGTATTGGTAATGGTCCAAATACTGTCGCTTTGTTCAACAGTAGCCGTATAGCCATCAGGCGTATTGATTTCAGCTACTGTGTAAACATATTCTTCATGGGCTTCATTTTTTAACGGTAACTCTTGCCATGTGTACTGCCAATCAATGGCTTCATTCAACGAAACAACATCGCCGTAAGCAACACCGTTTTGATAAAGCTGTACTTGAACGTCAACCGGACGGTCTTGGCTGTTGTTATCAATCCACACTTTGTGTACCGTAACCGTAGTGGTTTCCGATTCTGTTAAAGTATTGACAAATTTAACCTCTTGATTTTTTCGATTTTCAATATTGCCGACATTGCCGGTTTGCGTGGTGACATACTGATTTTGATTGGCTTCTTTTTCCATGACCTCATAGTGAGTATCAATAGGCAAACCATCAATTTTAAATGATTCGCCATGCTTCAAGGCGAAAGAAACCACGTTATTCTCAATGGTATAATCATTCGTGCTGTACGTATAAGTTTGAAGATTTGCCAAAGGTTTATTATCTTTGGTAGTTAACGTTATGGTAAAATGCCAATCTTTCGTTTGGTCACCAATACCAGCTACTTCCTTGACAACAGTCAAACTACCATGAGGCGCAGGTGTACTGTTGGTAAAAACAACCGTTGCGTTGTCGCCAAAATTAAGCGTTTGGTCGCCGGTTTCATACGTCGCTGCCTCAGTTTCCAGCCCTAACTGTTCATTATTGACTTCGATTTCAGTAATTAACCCTTTATTGTCAGTTTCTGCAATATTATACGTTATACCGGGTTTTAAACCAGTTATAACAACAGATTCACCATTAGCCAGTTCTGCCTTTAGCACATTATTGTCAATTTGTTCTGTAATGTCGATATCAGCAGCATCGTTATTGGCTGCTTTGATAACGGCTTTAAAAAGACGATTATCATTTTTACCCATAGCGCTATATTCATCGCTTAATGTAAGGGTAAAAGGATATTTTTGTGTATCCTCGACTTCATCAAAAGGATCAACAACCAACTTTTTCAACGTCAACGACGCTGTAGGCGTATTGGTCACAGTAAAAACAAAAGTTCCGTCATCTTTCTGCGTTATTTCGCTTTCATAGCCATGACCGACTTCTTCGTCAACTTTGTAGGTATAGGAATTGCCGCTAACGTCTGTTTTTGGCAATTCTTCAACTGTAGCGGTCCAATTGTTATCGGCTGTAAGCCGTACGACGCCGATATCTTCCCATTTACCGCCAGTGGTACGCAGAACATGCACATCAATACCTTGAACTTCTACCCAGCCATAACCGCTGCCATTATATTTCCAAACTTTAACGGTTGGACGGTTGGCTTCATTGCCCTCATCGTTCCATTCT
>CATJSX010000154.1 GCA_949743265.1 uncultured Peptococcaceae bacterium | reverse complement strand
GGTCATAACAACAGATTTATCTGCTTCTGCACCGAAGGTGAAGGTTTCTGTTCCGGTGTAGTAAGTGGTGGACAAACCAGTGTTGTTGTCATTAGCATTATTAGTCGTTCCATCTTTTGTAACATTATTCTTAGTTGCTTTTACCATAATTTGTACCGTAGCGGTCGTTTCTTTATTGGAAGATAAAACAACTACACCTGTACCGCTACTTTGTAAATCAGCTTTTGTTGTACCTGCAACACTGAAGGATACTTTAGCATCTGGATTTTCTACATTGGTTACAATGCAGGTTACTTCATCAATTTTAGTATCACTACCTAATGCAACAGCTTGACCAGCAGAGTTGACTAATTTAAAGCCGATTCTATTAGCAACATTAACTTGCCCTCTATTAGCATCCAATTTGATGGATTGTGCAGAATCCGTAACTGTTAAAGTAGTGGTAGCTACTAAATTTTCTTTTTCTGCTACAGCAGATACCGTAACGGTAGAACCTAAATATTTTTCATCATTTTTAATCCGTAAAGCACCCGCATCACGACCGCTCTGTTCTACACTTGCTATAGCATAACCGCTAGCGGCAACTGTAACACGATTATTAGCTTTCTTCATGACGTTATTAGCATCTAAGAAATAAATATCTGGTGCAGCAACTATAGCATTCAATTCAACAGCTTCTGTTGCATACTCAATATTTAAGCTAACTGCTTTGTCAAACTTCTTAATGCTGAATGGAATGTTTACCGATTTACCATTTTCTAAAACAACACGTACTTCATAATCGCCTTCAGCTTCAAATTTTCTACCGTTAACAAAACCGAAAGTATAGTATTCTTTATTAGTTACATATTTTAAATACAAATCAGCATTTCTGACTTTGTTAGCTTCTGGCGCTTTAACGATAGAAACATATTTTGCTTGATCTTCATTTGGTTTAGTAACTGTAGCATTTTCAGCGCCTTTAGTAATATTTCCATTAGATGGAACAACGATATTACCATTAGCATCACTTAAACGGATACGGAAGAAACTGCTGTAATCATCAGCGTCCGTATCGGTAGCTATTGGGTTAGACGGGAATTTGATGGTTTGAATATCATTAGCAGCTGTAGCGCCAACTTTAACAATTAAAGTTGATTCATAGTCGCCAATAGTAACATAAATCTTGTATTCGCCTTCTCTTAAACCTGCTACATCAAAAGTGACTCTACCCAGATAACCAGTTGTTAAGGTCAAACCGTCACTACCAGCTACTACGCCATCTTTGCTCAATTCGATATTGCCACTACCGGTAGATACTTTTACAGGATATTGGCTAACCGTATCGCGATAACCTGCTTCGTTAGCTGCTTTATAAACGTCAATAGTAACAGGCGTTACGGCAACAGTATTAGCTGCTACATTAATGTAACCAGCTCTACCGCCGTCTAACATGACATAAGACGAGGTATTATTAAGCTTGCTAAAATATTTCTCTTCTTCGGACTTAGTAATGTCCAATTCATTTCCATTTTTGCTTTCATCATTCATTAGATTAGTAATCGTTTTGCTTTCTTCCACATTTTTGCTTACTTTATCAATATAAGTTACTGCAATTCCCCATTTTCTAGTATCAACAGCTGGAGCAGTAACAGTAATGGTACTCTTGCCGGGTTCGGATATAATTTTTTGTATACCGCCAAAGGTCATCGTAGGATTTCCAACGCCATCTTCTAAACTTTCAGCAAAACTCGCTTTTAAAGTATAGGTGCCCGGACTAAGAAACTGTGCATAAACACTTCTTGTGCCGTTTACAGGTACTTTATAAACATTGTTAGATTGGCGTACAATACCAGTTCCATTTTTAAGTACGAGAGCATCAGAAGCTTGGTTCATATAACCTGTTGTTTCAACCCATACGAATACATCTTGTTGGGCATTAACTTTCTTTCCAGCGCCATTCATCAATACGATTTGAAATTCCACTGTATCTGCATCTTTAATGATAATACTGCTACCATCAGCATCTTCTTTTTGTTCAACATTAGCATTACCGTTAGCATTACCATCTACAATAGTAATGACAGAAGCTATTTCTGAAGCAACATTGCTATTTATAGCATTATTAACTATTGTTACTAAATCACCTGTGTTAATTTTTTCTAATTGATTTTCTGCATTTGTTGTTTTCGTAACAATACTACTTGTTCCATTATTCACTTCAATGCTACTATCTTCATCTACTGCACCTTCTGCAACAGCATATGTCACAGTTGCTTTGTATTCTCCATCTTGCCATGTTGCTTCTTCTGTGATTGTGTCTGACAAAGCTTTTAAGGCAGGACTAGCCATTCTCAATGCAGCAGGTGATGTTGTATTTTCCACTACAGTGATTTTATCAGCTGCAACATTCTTTAAAACTATTTGAGCAGTTGCTATTCCTTCATTATTATCTCTTGTCAAAACAATAGTAATATAACCATTGCTTTTAACCAATTGTACATTAGTTACATTGACTGTGTTTGCAACAACAGGATCAGCAAATGCCATAACAGGCATCAAAGTCATCATGAATGCGACCAAAGTTAAGATCGCAAACAGTTTTTTGTTTTTCTTCAAAATAGTTCCCTCCTAAGGTTCATCT
>CATJSX010000153.1 GCA_949743265.1 uncultured Peptococcaceae bacterium | reverse complement strand
TATGGATCAATATACAATCGAAGAAAGCTTTTGTAGTTCTCAGGATAATCTAGTCGGTATGATTACTTTGCCTTCCGCTGAAGTTGAACAATATAGTGCTTATCTGCATGACCGTCAGTTGGTATTTGTTCCTTTTGGCGAAGGCAATTATCATTTGTGCTGCAATAGGAATCATCCGTTGTTAAATACACACGGTACAGAGATTTCATTAAAAGCAGCTATGCAATATCCGCTTATTCAATATAGTATCAGCAATACTGATGATTCGCAAAATGACACATTGCATCGTTTGTTAAATCAGTATGGCTATGGCAGTAAAGTGTATAATCTAACAGTGCAATCTTTGCATACTTGGATTGCTAATTTGCTTTATAGTCATAAAATAGGTTTTCTGCATGAATTCATTCTTCAAGACATGAAAAATCACTACGATATTTTTCGCGAGTTGGCCATACTGAAGACCAAAGAGACTTTATCAGGAACTTTAGGCTGTATTGTACAAAAAAATTGCTCATCATTGGTTCGCTGCTTTATGGATTTTTTACCAGAGCTGCCATAATGAAATAGTGGCAAATAGTTTTTCAAAATAAGGATACAGGATAACCCTGTATCCTTATTTTTTTACCTGTTTGCTATTTTACACGAGCCAATTATAATAAAGTTAACTAATCGATTAGTTGCTTTTTACGAAATATATTTTATGATAATGAGGTGGTTTGCTATGATTATTGATATGAGATGCCGTCCGCCGTTTGGAGGATTTTTGAATCCTGCTTTATGCGATTTATACATTACTGATGCTATTGTTGCTTTTAGCAAACGATTTGGTATGACGCCAACGCCAGCTGTTTTAGAAAAAAGTATGGATTTATTCATTCAGGAAATGACAGAAGCTGGCGTGGATAAAGCGGTTGTGCCTATTCGTATTACGCCGGGAGGATTAGCTACCGAAAAAAGTGATAACTTGCATATGGACAATGATGATTTATTAAAACTGTATGAGTTATATCCTGACAAAATAATCGGTATTGCTGGTATGAACTTAATGAATCCTGAAATCGCTTTAGCGGATATTGATCGATATGTTCTTAATGGTCCTTGTCAAGGGGTTATTGTAGAGCCGGGTTTCAACTTTCAACCGCTTTTACCAAATGATGACGGTATTTATCCTATTTATGAAAAGTGTGAAAAGAATAACATTCCTGTTTTGATTTCTTGCGGCGGTTATACGGCGCCAAGCTATGAATTTCATAAACCGTGCTACATTGAAGATGTTGCAAAAACATTTCCTAAGCTAAAAATATCGTTAGGGCATGCCGCTTGGCCATGGACTACAGAGATTGCTCATGTGACTTTTAAATATGATAATCTCTACATTTCGCCAGATTTGTATTTGATGAATGCGCCCGGCAGTCAAGATTATATTGCTGCTGCTAATTATTTTATTCCTGAAAAAATTCTTTATGGTTCCGCTTATCCGGTTGCTGGTATGAAGGATGCGATTGAACTGCATAAGCGTCTCATTAGCGAAATGTACATCGACGATATGTTAGGCAACAATGCCGCTAGATTCTTTGGGATGACTATATAAAGTGTTCTATATTAGGAGACGGCGCCAAAATATACCGCCGTTTCTTGATGGAACGCTTGAAAATCAATAAAATTCGAGCCTTTTTAAAGGTGGGGTCAATCCTTGTGATCATTTTTATATTATATGTTTATTGAGGTGAAAAAAATGGAATCCATCTTAAAAAATCGCAAATTGCTTTTGCAGTGGAGCATTACGCTCTTATTGCCACTGTTTATTCTTTTATTGCCAATCACCGAAACGTTCACGAGCACGCTGAAGCTCTATCTATGTGTAACGATGTTTATTATTTTTGTTGTTGCCTTTGATTTTTTCAATACGGCTTGGCCAGCGATTTTATTGCCGACGTTATATTGTGTTTTAAATATTGCACCGGCTAATATCGCTTTTGGTCCTTGGGTAGGAACAACGGTCTGGATGATTTTAGGAGCATTTGTATTAACGACTGCTTTGGAAGAATGCGGTTTTTTGCGCCGCATTGCTTTGGCTTGTATACGCCTTTGCGGTGGTAGCTTTACTGGCACAATGTTTGGTTTGATTTTGGCAGGCTATGTTTTAGCGTGGGTAACGTTTTGTAATCACTATATCGTTATGGCTATGCTTTCTTATGCGGTATGCGTTGCTATGGGTACTGGACGTTCCAAAGAATCGGCACTTTTACTCTTTTCTGGTCAAATTGGCGCTGGTACCGTACAAATTTTTACTTTTGAAGCACTACATAATTCAATGATGCAAGCTGGATTGTCGAGTATTTCTGATACATTAAGCGTACCATGGTATGTCTTGCCAGTATACAATCTGCCGGGGTTATTGATTACGCTAATTTTCTTTTTTATCCTAACTAAAGTATTCAAAACTAAAGATATCAAACTCAATGGCGCTAAGGAATATTTTGATAATGAATATCGCAAACTTGGTGCCATATCGTTACAAGAGAAAAAAGCCGCCATCTTATTAGCTGGTTTAATGCTTTATTTAGTTACAACTCCTTTGCATGGCTTACCATTGGCGTATGGCTTTATGCTGATACCGTATTTGATGTTTATTCCGGGCATTAAAGTAGCGGATTCCAATATTATCACTAAGGTTAATTGGAGCGTTGTTTTCTTTATTGCTGCTTGCTTGAGCATTGGTCAAGTGGCAACTTATCTCAATTTGGGTCAAATTTTATCTGATATTTTAACCCCAATGCTAAGAAATTTAGGGATTATTCCCAGTTTGTTGCTCATCTATTTAACCGGTACCATTGCCAACTTGATTTTAACACCAGCAGCTATGGTCACTACGCTGACAGCGCCACTGGCACAAATCGCTATAGATTTGGGTATTAGCCACTGGCCATATATTATGACGATGATTTATACGACCGACAGTGTGTTTTTACCTCATGAAATTGGTTTCTTACTGGTCTTTTATGGCTTTGGCTTAATGTCTATGAAAGATTTTGTCACACTGAATTTGTTTAAAGTAGCTGTGTTCGTCATTCTTTTTGTTCTTTTGCAAGTGCCTTATTGGTATTTAATTGGCTTATTAGTTTAATAAATGACAAGACAAACATTTTAATTGATCAAGGAGGAAGCCTTATGGTCACATCAAAAACTGCTATGCAGCAATATATGGTTAATTCTGTTTTATATCCCGCTGATTCCATAGCAGAAGTTGCCATCACTGACATTTACAACGATCGCTATGTGGCGATTACGGTAGAGAATGTTACTCGCTATAGACCGTTGACTAAAACGGAACGAGCAGCGAAAGTCATCCGTTTATCAGTAACTAGCGATATGGTCGTTAAATTCTACCGCTACGGTTTTTTTATTGATGATCAATGTGTCATTGCTGGCGATACTTGTTTGCAGCGTATTCTTTTAAGCGACTTTCTATCAGCGGAGCATGAAAAGTCTTATTGCTACGGTTATGATACTGATCTTTCTTGTCCAAGCTGTATGTGTGCTACGAACGACGTTTGGAAAATTTGTAATGATCGTTATGTTTATACGGGTTATTATCAAGTGACGATCAAAACCTCAGAAACTGCCGCGATAAAAGTTATAAGCCAAGATAGTTTATATCAAGCAGCGCCCATTGCGGAGAGGGCATCCTTCCCTGTCTGCGATGCCATAAACCCTCAAGTTATTTTGCCGAGTGAAACTGGGCAGAGTGTTACGCCAGGGACATATTATGTCAAAAACGGCACAATATTTACTGATGGTATGAACAGTTACATTATTGATAAAAACTGTATTTTGCAATTCTGAAATGACTAAGAATCAATCCATTCAAGGAGGAAAAATATGCATTACAAAAAATTATTTGAACCCACCCAAATTGGTAATTTATATCTCAAGAACCGAGTGGTTATGGGACCAATGGCTACACAATTTGCTGATCATGACCATATGCCTAATCAAAGATTGGCTAATCACTACGCTGCACGCGCAAAAGGGGGAGCGGGCTTAATTATTACTGAGCATACCGTTACGCAAGTTGTTGGCACTTATGGTGATAGAGCGCTATGGGATTTTCCTGAATCATGTATTCCTCATTGGAAATTGGTTTTTGATGCAGTGCATCAATATGGTACCAAAATTATTGTGCAACTTGGCAATACAGGTAATAGCTGCACTTCAGACTATAATGGCGGTTTGCCAACGGTTTGTGCTTCTGCGATACCAGAACCGTTATACCAAGTTGTACCTCACGAAATCAGTTTAGCAGAAATTGAACAATTCAAACGAGATTATGTGGACTGTGCAAAAAATATGTATGCAGCCGGTGCTGATGGCATTATGCTCCATTTAACTAACGGTTATTTTTTCGCATCGTTTATTTCAGGGCGAACTAATAAAAGAGTTGACCAATATGGTGGAACTTTGGAAGGAAGGCTGCGGCTGCCGCTTGAGATTATTCGCATGATTCGCTCGGAAATCGGTGCGCATTTTCCGATTTTTGCTCGTTTAGCTGCTTCTGAAATAAACGGTGGACGCGCTTTGGAGGAAACAAAAGTTATCGCTCGTGCTTTGCAGGAGGTTGGTGTGCAAGCATTAAGTATTAACAGCGGCTCTTATTTTGAAGTAGATTATGAATTACCTTCATATTATCGAGATCCCGGCTACAATATGAAAGCCATCGAAGAAATCAAACGATCTGTAACTATTCCTGTCATGGGTGGTGGACGTATTACTGAACCGCGAATGGCTGAACAAATTTTACAAGAAGGCAGAGTGGATTTAATCGAAATCAATCGTGGACAATTTGCTGATGCTAATTGGGTAACCAAAACAGAAGCCGGCGAGATTGACGCTATTCGCCGCTGTATTGGCTGCACTCGCTGCGTTAATGATGAACAATGGGGCGGTATGGTTACTTGTTCTGTAAATCCTTTTTTAGGTATGGATGAGGAATATGCTATTACCAAAGCAGAAACGAAAAAGAAAGTATTAGTTGTTGGCGGAGGACCAGGCGGGTTACAGGCAGCAGTGGTGGCAGCGCAAAGAGGGCATCAGGTCACTTTAGTAGAAAAAGAACATACATTGGGTGGCTTAGTGCGTGTGGCTGCTATACCGCCCAAAAAACATGAGACCGCATCGCTGATTACTTCTTTAAGTTATGAAGCTAAGCAAGCGGGTGTAAAAATATTATTAAATACATTGGCAGATATTGATTTTGTGCAAAAAGAAAATCCTGATGCCATTATCATTGCTACTGGATCCATGCCATTGTTGTCGAAAATTTCTGGTATTGATGAACCATATGTGTATAGCGCCGTTGATGTTCTTGCTGGAAAAGTTTGGCCCGGT
>CATJSX010000152.1 GCA_949743265.1 uncultured Peptococcaceae bacterium | reverse complement strand
GCTGCCATTGTACCAAAGGTAATAATTTGTGAAACCATTTCTTGACCATATTTTTGGACAACATAGTCAATCACTTCGCCGCGACGTTCATAGCAAAAATCAATATCAATATCAGGCATACTAATTCGTTCGGGATTGAGAAAACGTTCAAAAAGCAGATCGTATTTTAGCGGATCAATATCAGTAATTTTAAGCGCATAGGCGACAATGCTGCCTGCAGCCGAGCCGCGCCCGGGACCGACATAAATACCTTGTTTTCTCGCATAATCTATAAAATCCCAAACGATCAAAAAATAACTATCGTAGCCCATTTGTTGAATGATTTTTAATTCGTACGTCAACCGTTCATAGGCGATATTGTCTGGTTCGCCATATCGTTCTTTCAATCCTGCCAAAGCCAGCTGTTGCAAATAATCGGATAATTCGATGTCTTGCGGTGCATTGAAAATAGGCATATGGTTATGACCAAATTCGAAATCAAAATGACACATATCAGCGATTTTGATCGTATTATCCAGCGCTTGCGGATATTCGCCCAGCATGCGGTACATCTCATCATAACTTTTCAGATAAAAATTATCACCGTCAAAATGCATACGATTAGTATCTTCCAGCGTTTTGCCCATTTGAATACACATCATGACATCTTGTGTTTTGGCATCAGCCGCATAAACGTAATGAGTGTCATTAGTAGCTACTAATGGGATGGCTAATTCATCAGATAGTTTTTTGATTTGTTGGTTTAGTTTAACTTGTTCATACAGCCCTTGATTTTGAATTTCCAAATAATAGTGATCTGCGCCAAACAATTCTTGATACCAAAGCGCTGTTTCTTTAGCGCCTTGCCAATCGTCATGAAGCAGCTTTTGCGCCACTTCGCCGGCAAGACAAGCACTTAACGCGATTAAGCCTTCGTGATGTTCAGCTAATAACTGTCGGTCAATTCGTGGTTTATAATAAAATCCTTCCAAAGAAGCCGATGAAACCAACTTGGTTAAATGATGATAGCCCGTTTCATTTTCTACTAGAAGCACCAAATGATATGGCGAGTCATCAATTCCTGCTTTTTTATCAAAACGGGAGTTGGGCGCTACATAAACTTCACAGCCGATAATTGGTTTGATACCCGCTTTTTGGCATGCTTTATAAAAGTCCACTGCACCATACATTACGCCATGATCTGTAATAGCAATAGCAGGCATTTGCAGTTGAACTGCCCGCTCAATTAAAACATCTATTTTGGCTGCACCATCTAAAAGGCTGTAAGCAGTATGATTATGCAAATGTACAAAAGGCTTTTCCATAAAAATCACCTCATTTTGTTCAGATAGCTAAGTGCTTTGGGGTTTTGATTTTGTACGACTATTATTTTTTTACGCCTCGTAGCGACAATAGCGCTTTGCAGCACAATTCATTTTGTGCTGTCATAGTTACTTCTAATTTGCAAAAACGTTTGCCTACCGTTAAAAACGAAGCGGTAACTTCGACTTCTTCATCGACATTAAGCTCTCTAAGCTGGTAAACGCAGCAATCTTCGATCATGCTCTGCCATTTTAAAATTTTGCGTGCGGCAATAGTCGCCGTATTACTAATAATCATCGTTAAAGCACCCAAACTGGCAACGCCTTGCTCGTTGACCATAAACTGTGTGATTTTGCCGCAAATGGTTACTTGTTCGTTGCTGCTGCCATTATTCAGTTTAAAACCGCTTAAGGTGAGATTATCCACCGTTTCGCCAAATTGCGGCTGTTTTTGAATTTGTTGCAAAGCCTGAATAATATCTTGGCGACTGACAACGCCGACAAGCGTTCTTTTATTATCAATGACTGGTACCAATTCGCAATCTTCCCATACCAAAAGACGAGATAAATGACTGACTAATTGTTCTGCCTCTGTGGTCAATATTTCAGTTGTCATTACTTCGCTCAGCGGAATACTGCCACTTAGTCCCGTTACATCTAGCGGCGAAACCATTCCCAAAAGTTCTTTTTCACCATTAACAACCGGAAAACGGCTGTGATGAGATTTTAGCGTCATTTCATGCCAATCAGAAACGGTATCATAGGAATGCAAATAAAAAATATCAGTTTCCATAATATCGCCTACTCGTACCAAATCTTGCTGAACCAAACGTTCATAGACCGCTTTATTGATCATTGAGATAGCGACAAAGGTGTCGTATGGCGTTAAAATAACTGGAATATTATAAGCTCTGGCTTGTGCAAGCATCGTTTCGTTCATAGCGACGCCTTCTGTAATCAGCAGCGCTGACTGATTTTTAATGGCTAAGCGTTGTATTTGTTCCAAAGCGCTGACAATCACCAGCGTTTGAGCGTCAATATTCTTTTCTGCCAATAATTCTGGCGTGGAGGCGACGACAAATTCTCGCGGTGCAATTTCTAACTGATTTTGACCGCTAACGACAGTGCCTTCTACAATGAAAACGATTTCTTCTAAAGAAAGATCTTCCAACTTTTTCTTGCCCACTTCTTCAATGCGAATCGTACCGACTTTGGGAATAGAACTGACCAAACCGCGGTTTTCCGCTTGTTTGATGGCACGATAAGCGGTTCCTTCGCTGACGGCCAAATCTTTAGCAACTTGACGTACGGATACTTTAGCGCCGATGGCTAGGCTTTCAATATATTTTAAAATCAATTCATGCTTTGTTTTAGACAATTTTTACACCTTCCGCCGCTTTTATTGATGTGATTATTATACGATAACACCTTTTGCATTTCAATACAAACAACTAAACTGTTATAAAACAGTTTGCCGTGTTTTCACTGCATGGTGTGTTAAATATTTAAAAAATCATTTGCTTTCATAAGAGTAAGTCTTAAAATTTTTTAAGATTAACTTAAAAAAGAACAGCGGCAAAAGTAAAATTTTGCTGCTGTTCTTGATAACGTTTGAAATTAAATTGGCTTTACACTTGTGCCAATTCTTCATATAAATAATCGTTTAGAATTTTAATATATGTGCCTTTCATTCCCAAAGAGCGGGCGTCGATAACGCCAGCGCTTTCTAATTTACGCAGCGCGTTGACAATAACAGAACGAGTCAGTTTATATTCTTCTGCCAATTTGCTGGCAACCAAAAATCCTTCGTTGCCTTCAATTTCGTTGAAAATATATTTGACCGCTTCTAATTCTGAGTAAGAAAGTACTTCCAAGGCTAACTGTACAACATTTTTTTTGCGCGCTTCGTTTTCTGCTCGTTGATTTAGTGTGCGCACCAACTGAACGGCTGTCACTACAGCACCGTATTCCATCAGCATGATGTCTTCGGGGGTAAAAATTTCATTCAAACGCATGTAAACTACTGTGCCCAAACGTTCACCGATATTAACGATAGGTGCCAGCGTTACGACAGTGCCATCTTTTTCATAATTAACTTCTATTTGCGTATGACTGAAAAGCCACTGCATATTACTTTCGGAAACTTTATGGTTCAACAGTTCCTCAACAGTGAATAAATGTGGCAGTCCGTCGTCACTGTAGCCTAAGATTTCACCTTTTTGGTCGATAATATAAACGTTGGCGCCGACCATTTCTTGTAATTGTTTAGCACTGTCGCCAAATTCCAGCGCATCATTAGCAGCTTTTTGCAGCAAGTGGTGCATCACCCTATTCTTTTCCAACAAATTTTGAAGTTCCATCTTATTTTCCTCCTAATGTATTTTCTTGAAGATAGTAGTAGTATGTCCATTGTTTTTTACAATATACATTTTCTGCTGTACTATTAGAAAAAATTTCATCAAGAAAAATAAGTACTGTTATGATCACAATTTTAATTTCTTACTTCAAAACATGTGGTTTCACATAAAAGGTTTATTCTTTGCTGCAATTTTTGACTGACGATTGTTCTTTTTGAGCAGGCAATATTTTTAGCCAATGGCATAATGTTTCTTTAAGACTTTCATGAGCAACGTTTCTGGCATCGAATTTCATTAAATTAAAAACATATTGCACGAAAAAACCGCCGCTAAAAGAAGTAATGACTGTGCCGATTCCTATTGCGCCGCCTAAGCAAAAACCAATTCCTACAGCGCTCCACTCAATGAGGATTTTGCAAAGACCGTTGGATAAACCGCTGCGTCTGGATAATGTCACCATCAAACAGTCTCGGGGACCTGCACCCAAACCAGCGCTGATATAAAAATAAGTTGCCCATGCAATCATCACTAGCCCTGTCAGCAAATAAATAATTTGCCCAATAAAGCCTTGCGCTTGTGGGATAATACGCCAAGATAAAATTATATCCATAAAAGTACCAATGCAGATCATATTTAGAATTGTACCTGCACCTAATTTTTCGCCGCAAAGCACATCAATAGCAACAATGACCGCGCCTGCCAATACAGAAACGCGACCAATGGAAATATTGGCTGTTAAACCAATACCGGCATGAAAAACTTCCCAAGGACCATAGCCTAAATGAGCTTTCATGGTAATTACGATGCCCAAACCGTACAGAAATAACCCCAGCATTAGACGAATAAATCGTTTAAGATAGTGATGCATTGACTATTTCCTCCGTTTCTTTGAGCAAATTTTGCAAATCAACTAGCGTTTCGATATGATTGACTTTTTGACGCAGTTTAGCTGAATGAGGCAGCCCCTTATAATACCAAGCGACAAATTTGCGCATTTCTTTTAAAGCGATGGTTTCTCCCTTAAATTGAGTTGCCAGTTGAGCATGACGCCAAATTAAATTGTTGCGGGCAGTTAAATCTACTTCTGCCGCGTAAGTTCCTTGAGCGATATATTGAGCTGCTTGACCATAAAGCCATACTTTGCCTAAAGCGCCTCGACCAATCATTACGCCATCACAGCCAGTTTCCTCTAACATAGTTTTGGCATCTTCTGGTTTGAAAATATCACCGTTGCCAATAACAGGGATAGCGACAGCTTCTTTAACTGCTTTAATAATTTGCCAATCTGCTTTTCCGCTATAATATTGTTCTCTAGTTCTGCCATGCACAGCGATGGCAGCTGCGCCGCCTTCTTGTGCTAAACGAGCCATTTCAACAGCATTTATATGATCGTTGTCCCAACCCTTGCGAATTTTGACCGTTACTGGTACGCTGACTGCTTGTACAGTTTTAATGATAATTTCAAAAGCCAGTTTAGGATTAAGGAGTAAAGCGGCACCTTCTTGATTACGTACCACTTTGGGTACGGGACAGCCCATATTGATATCGATCATCTGTGCGCCTTTGTCAACAGCAATTTTGGCACCTTCAGCCATTACGGAAGGTTCCGAGCCAAAAATTTGCACATTGATGGGCTGTTCTTCACCAATCATATCCAACAAAGCCAATGTTTTGCTATTGCGATATACTAGCGCTTTGGCGCTGATCATTTCGCTGTAGCATAAACCACAGCCTGCTTCTTTAGCCATAATACGCATAGCTTTGTCGGTTATTCCCGCCATTGGCGCCAACACGACAGGATTTTGTTGCAATAATCGTCGGATCATTATATCGATCTCTCCTTTGTTATTCGATGTGAAAATAGGGCGCCTTGTTTTGATAAAAAACGCTTGCTTTCAATCAAATGTAGTTTCCAATATTTAAGCTTTAAGCTGATAAAAAAGAGTTTAGGGGGTAGTAAGCTCCCTAAACTCTTTTTTATCCAATACGTTAGATGCAGTGCATTTGTGATTGTTTATTTGCCGAAAAGACCTTTTATTTTTCCCATAAAGCCTTTATTCGGATTGATCATAGCGTCAATTTCTTTTTTGATGATCGTTTGATTGATAGCACCGGGAACGGCTTCATTTTGGATGCCTTCTTTAAAAAAAACTGATTGTGGTACACCAATAAGTTTCAAACTTTTGAAAAGCGCTAGCCCATCTTCGGTTTGCACATCAATATGATAGAAATTAACGCGGTCATCATTAGCATACTCAGCAGCGACAGATTCCATCATTGGTGCTAATTCTTTACAGACGCTACAGCTTTCTTTTGAAAACATCACGACACAAGTTTCTTTATGATCATGAATGATGTCGTTAAATTCTGTAGCAGTAATGTCTTTGACGTTCATAAAATCACTCCTAATGCAGTTATTTATTTCGAGAACGACAGATACAATCATTCTCGTTAGGAAACACAATTCATTATAATAATTTTATTATATCTTATGTCAACGATATTTTCAAACATCTTTTTGTATTTTCGCGAAAATTTTTTGGCACCAAAGAATTTTAATAAGATATTGTGGATAAATGTTGATAAAATAAAATCAATCTTTGTCGAATACTGTGGATAATGACAGAAAAACCAGCGTATTTTGAAGAAATGTGTATAATTTTCCACAGGAATAATGCGGAATAATAGGTTATACACAAAGATATCCACATTATCCACAGGCAATTTTGCAATGTTATCCACATTGATATACAAGAAAAATGTGCATTAAGCTAAAGTTTTTGCTATAATAAAAATCATCTTAGAAGAATTGAGGAACGATCATGTTAAAATCTTACCGCACAGTAAAACAAGAGAGCAGCGCTGAAATCACTATTGATAAATCGGTGTTTATCGGCTATGCTGCGCCTGTTGTTACTGAAGAAGAAGCGCTGGCTTTTATCGCACAGATCAGAAAAAAACATCGCGATGCGACACATAATGTTCCAGCATATGTCATTGGCGAGCATAACGAAATTCAACGAGCCAATGATGATGGCGAACCGTCTTCTACAGCAGGAGCGCCTATTTTGGATGTGTTAAAAAAAGAAGAGCTGCGCAATACGGTTGTAGTGGTAACGCGCTATTTTGGTGGTATTAAATTAGGAACTGGCGGTTTGGTAAGAGCCTATACCAAAAGCGCCAAAGCGGCATTAGAAGCCGCTCAAATAATTACAAAAATCCTTTACCGTGTATTAGAGATAACAGTAGATTATTCATTACTAGGTTTAATGCAAAAACAATTGCATAGTGGTGGCTGGCTGATCAAAGATACGCTTTATGATGAACTGGTGCATTTGTCGGTTTGGGTTGCTGCCGAAGAAACTTCAGATTTTTGCATGAAAGTTATTGAGTGGACTAATGGACGTTGTCAAATAACCGAAGGTTGTTGGGAATATCGATGGTAAAAAACAGGAAAGTATAAAAACTTCTTTTTGGGATAAATTAAGCCCAAAAGGAGGTATTTTGATGTTGAAAAAATATTTACCATTGTTAATGGCAACCGCACTGATTTTTGCAGGTTGTTCACAGGGAATGCAGCCCAAATTGATGCCGCAAAATATTGATAAAATGGCTCAAGAAGAACCGATAATTACTTTATATCAACATGAAAACGCTCAGGTTGTTGAAATGCCTTTAGAAGATTATTTACTGGGTGTTGTCGCAGCGGAAATGGATGTAAATTGGCCTTTAGAGGCTTTGAAAGCACAAGCGATTATGGCGAGAACGTTTACTTTGGAGAAAATTGCTTCTGGTGGTGTAACAGCCAGAGGTACTGATGCTTCAACCGACATTAAAGAATTTCAAGCTTACAATCAAGATAATATCAATGACGTTGTTCGTCAGGCTATTAAAGAAACACGAGGCGAGGTCATTAAATATCATGGTCAATTGATTAAAGCGTGGTTTTTTGCTGATGGCGGCGGTATAACAGCAGCTTCCAGCGCAGAAGGGCTAAGCTATGATAAGACGGAAACGCCTTATATTCAAAGCGTTCAAGATCCCGGCATAGCGCTTGATGAAAATCCTAATAAAGAGTGGCAAGCGTCTTTTTCTCTGGCAGAAGTAGCGAAAGCCATAGAGGCAGTTAATGGTCGCGCGCCACAATCCTTAGAAGAAGCGGCTGTTGTTGAAAAAGGATCTTCTGGTCGGGCAACGTGGCTACAAATTGGCGACGCTAGTATAGGGGCAACTTCTTTTCGTTTAGCTATTGGCAGTGAAATGATGAAATCGACGCTACTGACAAGCTTTGCTATAAAAGATGGGCAGTTGATAATGACGGGCAAAGGTTACGGTCATGGTGTGGGTATGAGTCAATGGGGCGCCCGTGCAATGGCAGAACAAGGTTATACCGCTGAGGACATTATCCATTATTTCCTCAAAGATGTAGAAATTACTACTGAATATCATTGATTTTGTTCTGTACATGATTTCTTCTGCATACAGTGATAACAAAGGGAGGGATCATGATGGAAAATCAAGAAAAAGAAAAATACAGAGTCGAAATGATTGAACGCAAAGTACTTAGTTTAAATGGCGTGGAAAGCGTCGAAAATTTTGATGAATCCAAAGTAACACTGAAAACTAAGCTGGGATTTGTAGTCATTCGCGGCGAAAAAATGGCGGTAACGACTCTTGACTTGGATCTCGGTCGATTGGATATAGAAGGCAGCTTAAACGCGCTGGAATATGTCGAAGATAAAAACGCCAAAATGCGTGCTAAAAGTAAAAGCATGCTGACTAAATTTATTCGCTGATATGTTACTTTATCAACAATTGCTTGGTCTTACAGTGATGATTTTGGTGGGCGCAGCAGGAGCTATTGGATATGATTTTTACCGAGCGCTGCGCCAAATTTTTGCATGGCAAAAAAAAGGAACGTTTATTGGTGATTTGCTTTATTCGTTGTTGTTTCTCGTTCTTTTTTTATTTTTTTTGTGGCCTGTCAATAGTGGTCAGCTACGCAATTATGTCTATTTAGGACTCTTTTTGGGCTATGCTGGTTATTTTGCTTTTTTGCATAAACAGTGTTATCGATTGGTTGCCCAACTAGCCTATTTTTTGGCCATGATTTTGCGATTTATCGGGCGAATTCTTGCTTTTCCTTTTCATATAATAGGAAAAATCGTTGTTAAACCGTTAGCCGTTTTATTTCATTTGATAAAAGCGTCTTTCTTGCGATGGTATAGAAAATGGCAGGATAGTCGCCAGAAAGTAGGAGAAGATCTTAGCGAAAATTTATAATAACACTGGTTTTTTTGGAATCAATAGCGTATAATGAATAAAACTTTCTATTTTCGCGAGGAGAGAATAGTCATGCCGCAAAACCAAAGCAGAAACCGACCGCGCCAAACGATGCGGACTAATTATAACGCCGCTCAAAATTTGAAAGCATCAGTTCGCCCTAAAGTTTCACGACCCGTTAAAAAAGGTCCGAAAATTCGTTGGGCAAAAATTTGTGTTTTCGTTTTTGCCTTGTATTGTATGATTCATTTAATCAGTGGATTTTTTTCCATTGTTGATCTCAAGCAAAAGCAAGCGGAAGTTAATGACCGCATCGTTGCCGCTCAGAATGAACAAGATGAGCTAAAAGAAAAAATCCGTTATATGAGTACTGAGCCGGCTATCGAAAAAGTGGCTCGAGAAAAATTAGGTTTAATTAAGCCCGATGAAATTGTCGTTTTACGAGCAAAAAGTGCTGACTAAGCAGGAGAAATAGTAAAATTTTTGCCGAAAACGCTTAAAAATTATCGTTATAATTCTTGCAATTTTTTCTTTACAAGTATATAATAAGAGAAGTCATTATTTTTTTATTTCCGCAGGGTGCTTTTTAAGCGAAAAGCTGCCAAGCGTACGATTTGTTTTTATCATATTTTGGGGAGGAATTTGATTCGCATGTCCATCAGCAAAGGGCAAATCTTAGAAGGTACCGTTACAGGTATTACAAAATTTGGCGCATTTATTGAATTAACAACAGGGGAAACCGGTTTGGTTCACATTTCAGAAGTCGCTGATACTTATGTCAAAGATGTCAACGATTTTTTGAAGGAGAAAGACACTGTTAAAGTCAAAGTCATTAACGTTGATAATAATGGCAAAATAGGTCTTTCGATCCGTCAGGCTAAAGAGAAGCCAAAACCAACCATCAATTTTGAAGACAGGCTAGCTCGTTTTATGAAAGACAGCGATGAGAAATTAGCTTCTCTGAATAAAAACATCAATTCAAAACGCAAAAGTGGCAGCAGATATTAAACGAAATTTGTCTAAAGGCACCTCGTATGCAGCGGGTGCTTTTTTATTTGACTATTTTTAGGGGGAAAAAATCATGCGTAAAGCCATCATTGACATCGGTACTAATAGTGTTCGTTTATTGATTGCTGATTGCGACAAAAATGCTATTATTCCTTGTAAAACTGATATTGCTATCACGCGCATTGGCGAAGGGGTGGATAAATCAAAAAAGATTGGACAGGTACCTTTAGCCCGAAGCGTTCAAAAAGTCGGCGAATTTGTTCGTATAGCTTATCAGCTGCAAGCGGAGTCCATTCGCATTACAGCAACTAGCGCTGTTCGTGACGCTCAAAATAAAGATGAAGTTTCTGCCGCTATTCAACAACATACCGGTTTGCAGCTGGAAATTCTTGCTGGTGAAACAGAAGCTGCTATGAGTTATTATGGCGCTATAGGCGATTTTTTACATTTGCAGGGTAATTTAGCAGTTTTGGATATTGGCGGCGGTAGTACGGAATTGGTTTATGTAGCTGCTGACGGTTTAAATTGTGCCAGCGTCAATATAGGCGCTGTCCGTTTGCAGGAAAATCCAGATTTATCTTCAAAAATAAATACGATTTTGTCCCAGTTGCTCAAAAAACCGTTGCCAGAAGATTTAATTCTTCTCGCTGTTGGCGGTACAGCTACCTCTTTGGCTGCAATGGAACAACAATTGACGGTTTATGACAGCAATAAAGTTCACGGCTGCGTTTTATCGTTGGCAATTGTGCAGCAATGGGCGCAGCGATTAGCAGCAATGTCTTTAGAGGAGCGGGAAAATATTATAGGCTTGATGAAGAAACGCGCTGATATTATTCCTTATGGTGCGTCTATTCTTACTCAAGCGATGACTGTACTGGGTGTCAGTCAAGTAATTATCAGCGATAAAGATTTGCTTTATGGTTTGTTGATGACGTAAATATTTTCAAGTTATGCCAACCATATTATTCAAGAATGGGGTAAACGGTGCTGCGCTTATGGCCTATTGGTCTAATAATTGCTTCGGTGCATATACTAAACCAAGTGGATAATATGGAGGTGCTGGTTTTGGAAAAGCCTGAAGTAAAAGAAAGTATCAGTTTTCTGTGGAATGATGTTGCGGCTATGAGCGATGATAATTGTACATTTATTATTTGTAAATCAATGGTCAGACTTTCACGGGGATTGCCAGATATTATGTCTTTAGAGAAAGTATCCGTACAGAATATCGCTAAAGCGATGACGCGTTCTCGAGCAGGGAGTGCGGAAATTTCTGGGCAGGTTGATTTGAATGTAGAATATGAAACTAATGAAGGAGAAATTGCCGAACTGAGCTTTGCTGTACCTTTTGCTGGCGATTATCGCGGCACAGCAGAAGTTAGCAACCGACCACAAGCCGTTTACGCTGATGCTCAAGCAGTGGGATTCAATAATTTGTTGTTGGAGATTGTCTTATCTGTACCTAACGGCAGTCGTCTGCTTCGTGGCAGTGAAGCCGTTATTGGCGATTTTCAGCTGCAGCAAAAAATTACATTGCCGCCGGAATGGCCGCCTATGGAGCAGCTGCTCGCTTCGCAAGTAACTTACACGATAGATGATTATGCACGTAGTGACGATGAGCTTAAAATTAACGGTGTGCAAACTATCAGCCTGCTTTATGCTGCTAATCAAACTGCTGGTGAAAAAGTCATGTTTTATCAAACTGCTCAAAATTATGAAGCCAATATGCGTACTGAAACACAATTAGCAGAAGATGCTGCGTTGAATGCGGGCTATTTTTCGATGACAACCCATTTGATTGACAACAAGGAAATCGCCATCAATAGCAATTGTACGGTTAGAACGTCGTTCAATAATATTGCTGCAAAAGAAGAAATCATTGATACGCCACCAGTCATTTCGGCAGAAACAATGACCGCAGCTGTTGACAGTCAATCGCCAATGACTGCTATGGAATCAGCTGAAGATTGCCGGATTGAACCAAAAGCGCCTGATGTCGCTTCAACAGCAGAAGATATCCCAACGGAAAATTCGGTGGCTGAACCGGCTGCTTTGTCAGCGCCTACTAAAAACAGCCGTCCGCATACGAAAGGTCGTCCCTCACGGCGAGATAATCTACTTAAATATATGCGTAATCTTGATTGTGGCGTTCGCACACCAAAATGCAGCCGCAATATTGCTTTTGCGCCAAAATCAACGCCAATGGATCAAGCAATTGAAGAAGAACAAACAATGGAAAATGATTTGCCAATAGTTTAATTGCCAACAAAAAAGAGCTGTGCTTATATAGCATAGCTCTTTTTTGTTGGCAATTTTATTATTTTTTAAAGATAATAAAACATTTTCTGGATTAAACGAAACAATAAAAATAGCCTAGTACGATAAGACCTAATATAATACGATAATAGCCGAAAACTTTAAAGTTGTGTTTTTGAATGTAACTTAGCAAAAATTTGATGGCAAAAATTGATACTAAGAAAGCGGTGATGGAGCCAGCTAAAAGCAGCAACCATTCTGTAGTGGTAAATGCAAAGCCTGCTTTGACTAATTTTAATGCCGTTGCTCCCAACATTGTAGGTATTGCAAGAAAAAAAGAAAATTCGGCTGCAACGTAACGGGAAGTACCTAAAAGTACAGCGCCAATAATCGTTGCTCCGGAACGAGAAGTGCCGGGAATTAGCGCTAAAATTTGAAAACAGCCAATCAAAAAAGCTGTTTTGTAACTCAGTTCAAGAAAATTATCAATATGCGGCATGCGAGGATTGCTTTCAATGACGATAAAAATGATACCATATAGAATAAGCATAAGGGCAACATTGGTAGCGTTAAAGAATTTAGCCTCTATAATATCGTCGAATAGTACGCCAATAATGCCGGAAGGGATTAAGGCTAAAATAACTTTACCCCATAAACTAAGCGTTTCTTGTTTGTCGCTGCGCGTTTTGCGAGCATCAAACGGATTGAGTTTTTTGAAATACAAAAAAATAACGGCTAAAATGGAACCGAATTGAATAACCACTAAAAATGTATTGATAAAAATAGCGGACTGTTTTAATTTGATCAATTCATCGAACAAAATCATATGTCCAGTGCTGCTGATGGGCAGCCATTCGGTAATTCCTTGGACAATACCTAGGATAATGACTTTGAGAAACTCTAATATTTCCATAACCAAACCTCCTAAATTAAGTTTTGCCGCTAATCGTGCGGTGAGCAATGTTATTTTACATCATTTTCCAATAATAGGCAAGGCGTTTTCTGTATTTTCGTTATAGCTTAGTTAACGATAAAAATCAAGAAACGCTATGCGACAATAAAGGCTTAGTCAAATGATAATACAATAAATGAAAGCGCAGTGGAAAATGGCGGTATAGAGAAAAAAATGCTTGTTGGCTTTTGGTGATTGTGATATGATAAAAAAGATGATTTTGTGAAAATATAAGTATAATGATCATTAAAATTACGAAAATGTTTTATGTGAGTAGAAAAAAATGTATTTTTGTCCTGAAGTTTGTGGTAAGTACTTTAAGTAGGTAGTTTATTGTTTGGGTGAAAACCAAAACGATTTTTTATTCAGTAGTTAGGGGGAGAATTATGAGTAGTAAAACAATGAAAACAATGGACGGCAATCAGGCAGCAGCATACGTATCTTATGCCTTTACTGATGTCGCCGCAATTTATCCCATAACCCCTTCGTCAACGATGGCAGAATTGGTAGACGAATGGAGCGCGCAAGGGAAAAAAAATCTATTTGATCAACAGGTGCGTATTGTAGAACTGCAATCAGAAGGTGGAGCTGCCGGTACCATTCACGGCTCACTTTCGGCAGGTGCCTTAACGACGACATATACCGCTTCACAAGGGCTGTTATTGATGTTGCCGACTATGTATAAAATCGCTGGCGAATTATTGCCAACAGTTTTTCATGTCAGCGCCAGAACAGTGGCTACGCATGCGCTATCAATTTTTGGCGATCATTCCGACGTTATGGCATGCCGCCAAACAGGATTTGCCATGCTGGCTTCAAGCAGCGTACAAGAAGCAATGGATATGGCGGCAGTAGCTCATTTGGCCACTATAAAATCCAGCGTGCCGTTTATTCATTTTTTTGACGGATTCCGCACAAGTCATGAAATCCAAAAGATTGAAGTTTTAGACGAAACGCTGTTAAAAGATTTGGTGGATAAAGACGCTTTAAATCGTTTTAGAAACCGCGCGTTAAGTCCAGAGCGTCCTGCTTTAAAAGGAACAGCGCAAAATCCCGATATTTTCTTCCAAGCCAGAGAAGCGGCTAATCAATATCATACACAAGTTGTACCGATTGTTTGCGAATATATGAAAGCTATTTCCGAAGCTACTGGTCGCGATTATCAGCCCTTTAATTATTATGGTGCTGATGACGCTCAAATGGTCGTTGTCGCTATGGGTTCCGTTTGTGAAGCTTTGGAAGAAGTAGTGGACTACTTAAATAAACAAGGTCAGAAAGTGGGCGTTTTGAAAGTTCATTTATATAGACCGTTCTCAGCGGAACATTTCTTGAGCGTTATGCCTAAGAGTGTGAAACGTATCGCTGTTTTGGACAGAACGAAAGAGCCGGGCGCTGTTGGCGAACCGCTTTATGAAGACGTACGTAATGTTTTTTATGACGCACAAGAAAGACCGATGATTATTGGCGGTCGTTATGGCTTAGGTTCCAAAGACGTCACGCCGGCACAGCTTATTGCTGTCTTTGAAAATTTACAATCCGATACGCCAAAAACAGGCTTTACTGTTGGCATTGTCGATGATGTGACTTTCCACAGTTTGCCGGTCGGCGCACCAGTAGTGACCAGCGAAGTAGATACCATTGCTTGCAAATTCTGGGGTTATGGTTCGGATGGTACGGTTGGCGCCAATAAAGACGCTATTAAAATTATTGGCGATAACACGGATATGTTTGCACAAGGTTATTTCGCTTATGATTCCAAAAAATCTGGCGGTGTCACTATTTCTCATTTGCGTTTTGGCAATTCGCCTATCCGAGCAACTTATCTGATTGATCAAGCGGATTATATAGCTTGTCATAAAAGCAGTTACATTAACCAATATGATGTATTAGAAGGATTAAAACCTAATGGAATTTTTCTTTTGAATTGTTCTTGGAGCGGAGAAGAATTGGATGAAAAACTTCCCGCTGCTATGAAACGATATATTGCTCAAAATCATATTGATTTTTATACCATTGATGCCGTGAAAGTTGCCAGCGAAGTCGGCTTAGGCGGTCGCATCAACATGGTTATGCAATCGGCTTTCTTTAAATTAACCAATGTTATTCCTTATGACCAAGCAGTTGATTATCTTAAAATCGCTATCAAAAAGACTTACGGCAAAAAAGGCGATGCTATTGTCAATATGAATTATCAAGCAGTCGATAAAGCCAGTGAAGTTTTGCTTAAAGTCGATGTGCCTGCATGGTGGGCTGACGCCAAGGATGAAACTGCGCCAAAAAGCGGATGTTCCGCTCAGCCGGAATTTATCAAAAATGTTGTTATGCCGATGAATGCACAACAAGGCGATAAATTGCCTGTCAGCAGTTTTGTCGGCAGGGAAGACGGGGTATTTCCGTTAGGCACGTCAAAATACGAAAAACGCATGATTGCTATCGACGTTCCGCAATGGATTCCAGAAAACTGTATTCAGTGTAATCAATGTTCTTACGTTTGTCCTCATGCCTGCATTCGTCCGTTCTTATTAAATGAAGAAGAAGCGGCCAATAAACCAGAAGGCATGGCTACCATCAAAGCCAACGGCAAAGAATTTGAAGGTTTGCAGTTTAGAATGCAAGTTAGCCCGATGGATTGTACCGGCTGTGGCAGTTGTGTGAACATTTGTCCGGCCAAAGAAAAAGCGTTGGTTTTGACGACAGTGGAACAAGCTGTAGAAAACGATCGCCGCAACTGGTCTTATATGACGCATAAAGTAACCAATAAAGCTGAATTGACCAATACAACTACTGTTAAAGGTTCGCAGTTCAAAGAACCGCTATTGGAATTCTCCGGTGCTTGCGCAGGCTGTGGAGAAACGCCTTATGCTAAATTGTTGACCCAGTTGTTCGGCGAAAGAATGTTGATCGCCAATGCCACAGGTTGTTCTTCTATTTGGGGTGGCTCAGCGCCCAGTATTCCCTATACAAAAAACAGCAAAGGCAAAGGACCGGCGTGGGCTAATTCTTTATTCGAAAATAACGCTGAATTTGGTTACGGTATGTTGATGGCTAACAAGCAAATCAAAGAACGTATTGCACTTTTGATGACAGAAGCGCTTGATAAAAAACTGGATGATTCTTTAAAGGCAGCTTTTGAATTGTGGCTGGCTAATCGCGAAAATGTTGAAGCAACTCAAAAAGCCGCCGATATAATAATGCCTTATTTAGATAAAACCACTGATCTTATTCTATCTGAAATTGCCCAGCTAAAAGACCATTTGGTTAAGCGTTCGCAATGGATTTTCGGCGGTGATGGTTGGGCGTATGATATTGGCTATGGCGGTTTGGATCATGTATTAGCTTCCGGTGAAGACATCAACGTTTTTGTTTTTGATACGGAAGTTTATTCCAATACCGGCGGTCAAGCATCAAAATCAACGCCGACAGCGGCTATTGCTAAATTTGCTGCCAGCGGTAAAAAATCAAAGAAAAAGGATTTGGGCATAATGGCGTCTACTTATGGCAATGTTTACGTTGCACAGATCGCTTTAGGCGCCAACATGAATCAAGCCATCAAAGCTATTACCGAAGCGGAAGCCTATCCGGGACCATCATTGATTATTGCTTATGCAACTTGTATCAATCATGGCATTAAAGGCGGTTTGGGCGGCTCTATGCAGCAGATGAAAAAAGCCGTTGAAGTTGGCTATTGGCATTTGTGGCGCTATAATCCACTTTTAAAAGCAGAGGGCAAAAATCCATTTATTTTGGATTCCAAAGAACCCAACAGCGACGGTTTTATGAATTTCATCAAAACAGAAGTACGTTATACTTCTTTGGCAAAATTATTCCCTGAAGAAGCCGAAGCGCTCTTTGCTCAAGCTAAAGCCGACAGCATTGAGCGATATGAAAAATATAAACATATGGCAGAATAATAAACGAAAAAGACCGCTTTAGCTGGCTGCTAAGGCGGTCTTTTTGGCGTTGCAAATTTATTAACTTGAATATGGTTTTATAAAGCAACCGTAATTTCCTGCCGGTTGTGAAAAGTCATGACTTCTTTAATGCCAATAGAACGAAGAAAATCAGCTGTTTCTTTGACTTTATAACCAACAAAACGAGCGTCATGACTATCAGTACCAATAGTTAAGCGTCGTCCGCCTAAAGCATGATATCGCTTGACAATATCAAAATGAGGCATACTGGCGTTAGAAATATGTTTAAAACCAGAAGTGTTGATTTCAATGCCCTTTCTTTTGGCAATAATCGCTTTTAATAAACGGTCAACAGCGTCTAGCGCTAGCAAATGGTCGCCTTCTTCGGAGGGATAAGGCATATATCGCTTGACGTAATCCAAATGCCCTATCACATCAAAATTGTCGTAGCTTTCTACGAAGGAAGTGATTTTGTCATAATAGACACGAAAGGCTTCTTCTTTGGTTTTGCCTTCATAATAAACGCCTAAATGAGGCTCCATCGTATCAATCATATGCAAAGAAGCTATCACAAAATCAAAAGGATACTGTTTCAGCAGCTTATCATAAGTTTCCAAATGATGTTCCTCTAAGCCGATTTCTATGCCGATAGCGATATCCAGCTTGCCTTGATATTGTCGTTGGTATTGAGCAATAGTGCCGAAATAGTCTTCAAAATCTTCCAGCGCATAGTCAGGCGGTTGTATGGGATATTTATAATCCACATGATCGGTAATAGCGATTTTGCTTATCCCCCGCTCAATAGCAGTTTGGCAAATATCGTCTAATTTAGCCACAGAATCATTAGAAAAAGTGGAATGAATATGATAATCAATCAGCATGATTTACACCTCGCAAATAGTTATTAAGTAATAATTGGCAATATATCAGCCAACGAATCCAGCCAAAAATCAGGATGGTGAGCCGCTAATAATGGTCGGTCATAAACAGAATAAGTAACGGCGGCGGTTTTGCAGCCGGCTTGCGCACCACAAATAATGTCATAAGGACTGTCGCCAACCATAATAGTTTCTTTGGCAGAAAGACCAAGCGCGTCTAATGCTTTCAGCGCTGGTTCCGGATGCGGTTTATGCTCGTTGGTATCTTCCGGCGTAATAAAAACATCAAAATAGTGAGCCAGTTGACAAAAATCCAAACCATGTTGGGCAATTTCTCTTTTTTTGGAAGTAACGATGGCTAGCTTCAGACCTAATGCTTTTAGCTGTGTCAATGTTTGAGGTACAGTGGGAAAAACGGTGACAAAATGATCATGCATTTGTTGGTTGTAAGCGCGATAAGTTGTCAGAAGTTCTTGAGCAAGTTCTCGGCTATAAGCGTTCATAATGTCCTCCAAAGGTTTGCCAAATGTACTCACCAACTCTTCTCTAGGAATTTTACGCTGCAATACTTTCTCAAAAGTATAATCAAATGTGTGCAGGATGAGTTCGTTAGTATCAATTAACGTACCATCTAAATCAAAAAGAATCCCTTTGTAAATCATCATAAACTCCTTTTGTTTAAAATTTTGTAGAAAAAATACCAAAGCGCCGGTTGATGAACGGCATCGCTGGTAATGGCAAAATTTTGTCATCCTGAGGCGTTTTAGTATTTGCAAATAAGCTGTTTTATATGGCAAATTATTATAACATATCTTAATGAAAAAATGCTAAATTTTCCAGCACTATAATGATTTTTGATTGACAAAGGAAAGCAAGTTGCCTATACTGATAACTGATTTATTCCTATTGCAGATAATTTTTAATGAGGTGATAAAGTGGAGAAAATGAGCGGGCTCAAGAAATTTGCCCTGCTGAATTTAGGAACGTTTTTAGTAACCATCGGCGTTTATTTTTTTAAGTTTCCCAACAATTTTTCTACCGGTGGGGTAACGGGAATTGCTGTCGTTATGGGACCTTTGACGCCCAATATTTCGCCGGGAACGTACAATATGGCTATCAATGTTGTGCTTTTATTGATCGGTTGTATTTTTTTGGGCAAAAGGTTTGTTTTGATGACACTATATTCCAGTATGACCATGGCTGTAGCCATTACTCTTTTGGAACGGTATTATCCTATGAGTGGACCGTTTACGAATCAACCAATGTTGGAATTGATTTTTGCCGTTATGTTGCCGGCTGTAGGCTGCGCTATTTTGTTCAACATTGACGCGTCAAACGGCGGTACTGATATTATTGCCATGCTGATGAAAAAGTACACCAGTATGGATATTGGACGCGGATTGTTTATCAGTGATTTTTTTATTACTATTGCCACCTTTTTTGTTTTTGATGTACAAACGGGCTTATTTTCGCTAACGGGTTTAATGGCAAAATCATTGGTCGTCGATTCTGTTTTGGAAAACTTTAATCTCTGCAAATATTTTACGATTATTACAACTAAGCCGGAGGAAATTTGCGATTTTATTTCTACGGCACTGAATCGTGGGGCAACGACCTATGACGCTAGCGGCGCTTTTACTCATGAGCACAAAACTATCGTCATTACTGTCTTGCGTCGCAATCAGGCCATTCTCTTGCAGAAATATATCAAACGAGTAGATCCCCATGCTTTTATTATGATTACCAATACCAGCGAAATTATTGGCAAAGGTTTTCGTGAAACAGCTTGACGTTAATAAAAGCACTAAAACAAGTGCTTTTATTTTTTATCAAAAGTCTTTTCTTGTCGATGATTATTCGCTATAATAAAACAAAGTATATCATGAAAGGAGCTTTTGTGATGAAAGGTCACTTGGAAATATTTGAACACCGTTTGAAAAATTCCGTAGCCAAATTGCCTCGTATTGAGCAGTTGGATCTTGATCGGGAATTTTTAAACTATGAACAAGCACTGGGCGAAAGCATCAAGTTTTATGATGTGCAATCGGGGCAAACCTTGGCCGATTATTATACGTCGACCTTTGTACAGTTTATTAAAGAAAAACTGAATGAAAAGTAGCGTTTGTTAAAGTAAAATCGTTACGGCGTTGCTTTATATGACAAAAATGCTCACATAAGGTCAGATAGCCTTGTGTGAGCATTTTTTGTCATATGATATCAATTATTATTTTTCCTCTGAAAGTCCAATGCCTAAAATACCGCCTAAAATACCACCCAATAATAATAATGAAAACCGCAAAATAATTCTGCTCAAAATAAATGTACCCTTGAACCAAAATATTTTACCCGCCAACAAAATGATAAATCCCAAAAAAGCTGTAGTTGCTCCATAAATCAATCCTTTGCCGCCGGCCATTTTGGCTGATAACAAACTGCCCAGCAAAACGGCGCCAAAAGGAATCGCCCAGCTGACAATTGACAATGTGTCTTCTGAAACGTCGCTCCAGCACAAAATGACGGTTATGGCCAAAACACTTATCAATCCTGCTGAAAATGTCAGCACTAAGCCTTTTGCTAATATCTTATAATCTAAATATCCCATCAAATCGCCTCCTTTTTTATCACTATATGCAGGTTATTGACGGTTTAGACGAGCAAGAAATAAGCTCACATGGCAGACGCTCTATCAATAAACAGAAACCAATTGATTTACTTGTATCAATATTTGCTTTAACGTTTTATATAGTTCGATAATTCGTCTGTTTTATGATACACTATTTTCTGAGCTATTTATTTTATAATGAAGCTAAAAATCTTAATGAAAATTACAGTCCCTTGCCTAAGGCAAAAGGACTTTATTTTTTGTCTGAGTAAGGCACATGCTAAATCATTCAATAAGGAGTAGAGGCAAAATGAACAATCAGGAAATATGGGAGAAAGAATTAGCCAATTTTCAGCATCAATTACGTGTAGAAGAACGCAGTGCGGGGACTATTGAAAAATATAGGCGCGATGTAGCGCGCTTTTTACATTGGCTGGGTGAGGTGGAATTAACCGGCGAAGCTACAGCGCGTTGGAAAGAGCATTTGGCAGCACAATATGCACCAACGACGGTCAATGCTATGCTGGCCGCGCTTAATGTTTTTTTGCGCTACATTGATCGGGAGGACTGTCGGCTGCGTTTTTTGAAAATTCAACGGCGACTCTTTCGTGACGCCAGTCGGGAATTAACGCGAGATGAATATCGCTGTCTCATAGCTACCGCACAAAGACAAGGGCAAGACCGCTTGGCACTGATTTTGGAAACCATAGGCAGTACTGGTATTCGCGTTAGTGAAGTCGCTTATATTACTTTGGAAGCGGCATAAATGGGGCGAGCAGAAATTTCGCTAAAAGGTAAAATCCGTACGATTTTACTGCCGGATAAACTTTGTCGCAAGCTGCAAAAATACGCCCATAAACAAAAAATCACTTCCGGTGCTCTATTTATCACCAGAAGCGGTAAGAATCTCTCACGCCGACAAATTTGGGCCGAAATGAAAAAATTATGCCAATCCACTGACGTAGCGCCTAGCAAAGTTTTTCCGCACAATTTGCGGCATTTATTTGCCGTAACTTATTATAAAAGTTGTCGTGATATTGCTCGCCTAGCTGATATATTAGGTCACAGCAATATCGAAACTACCCGTATTTATTTGCTAACTGCTGCAACAGAACACAGAAAACAATTGGATCAACTGGGATTAGTCAGCTGATTAAGACAAAAACAATATTTCGTTGTTTATTTCATAAACAACAGAATAATTTGTCAACATTTTCTGGTGTTATTGTAGCATATGGCATTAAGAAATGCAATATGGTTTCCTAATTTTGGGCGCAAAAACATAAGTCGTTAAAATTCGTTTTTTTAACGGCTTTTTTCGCATGCAAAAATTTAATTAAAACGAAACAAATGAAAAATAACGGACCGTTATTTTAAAAAATATGGTGTTCTTTTTTGTTCTTTAACAACGAAATATTGTTTTCGTTGCTAAGGAGGTTCTTATGAACGATTCAAAAACGAAAACCGGACATAGTCGCAAGAAATTGGATCTGACTGGTCAACGATATGGTCAACTGACGGTACTGCGTCCAGCAGAAAATATAGGCAATCGTACCGCATGGGTGTGTCGCTGCGATTGTGGTCGGGAAACTATCGTCAAAACAGCACATCTGCGCAACGGTCATGTAAAATCCTGCGGCTGTTTGGTAGATGAAATCAATTCAGCAAAAAACGGCGGTATCCAATGTCGGCTTACCTATATCGACGGGACTTGCGTGGAAATGCTGCAAGCTAAATCCGTGCGCAAAAATAATACCAGCGGCGTGCCGGGTGTGGATTGGCTGAAAACTGCCCAGCGCTGGCGAGCCAGTATTTGTTTTAAAGGTAAGCGCTATTATTTGGGTAAATTCAGCCGCTTTGAAGATGCTGTACACGCTAGAAAACGAGCGGAAGAATTGACGCACGAAGCATTTTTGCTGGAATTTGAGCACTTACAGAAGCAATAAGCAAGCTAAAGCAATTTAAAGGAGGTGAATGCTATGAGCAAGCCACCGGGCTATTCACCCCTGTCGTATAGCCCCAACGGCAGGGCGTAAATCATGGGGCTAAGGGCAAAGCATTGGAAATGATGCGACGCAAAGCTACGGAACTAAGGTCAATCGACAGATAGGCTATGTCCGCCGGGCTGCAGACCAGCAAACCTGAAGAAATTCAGGGACGCAAAGCTATTTTTAGGGGGCTAAGGCCGATGGCATGATACCCCAAAAGGTTATCAACATAGGCTATGCCAGCCCGGCTGCCGGATACTTTGCATCCGAAATTATGCAAAGAAAGGAAGAGTAAAACTAATGAAAAAATGGAAAAACCAATTTAAACGCACAATGGCATTGCTGACTATCTTTGCTATGCTTTTCAGCATAATGCCAACGAATGCTATGGCAAATGATGATAGTAGTCAAGTTACTGTTGGCGCTGAAACAGATGCTGACGTAACAAATGACGACGTAACAGATACTGACAATAAAGCAGATGATGTTGAAGACGAAGATGACAGTGTTCTCCCGCTTCCAAGTAATAAACCTGCTAAAGTTCCTACGCCTATTGCCGCCAATTTTCTTCTAAAAAAAGGTGAGGAACTGAAAAAAGAAGAATCAGCCAAGGAAATTCATATTGAGTTTAAAATTTGTGAAAGAAAGGTGTATGACGGAACACCATTATTTACTGAACCATATAAGTTTGATTTTATAGTTACGGGAATTGACAAGAATGATTGTCAGTACGATATTGAAACCTTGTTAGAAGATCAGTTTTTTTATGTAGAAGGTAATGAGAAGTTTAAACCGAATCAAATTATAGATGTTGGTAAGTACAAAATTGATATAACTAGCGATGGTTGTGAAAAAGTTAAAGAACGATACCCAGATTATAATATTTCCGTTACAGAGGCTGAAGTAGAGATTACTCCTGCTCCACTCACAATAAAAACTGACAGTGCTGAAAAGATATATGATGGTCAGCCATTATCGGCTGGTGGTAAAATTGAGGGTCTTGTAAATGGTGAAACAGCTACAATAAAAACTGAGGAGTATACTGAAGTTGGTAAACATAAAAATGTTTATGAGATTGAATGGGATACTGCTAAAGCAAGCAACTATAAAATCGAAAAGAAAGAGTTAGGAACTATTACGATTTCAGAGCCGACTTTAGATATTGAATTCAAGGATGAGACTTTTACTTATGATGGCAAGCCGCATCAACTAAAAGCTGAAGCTAAAGACGGAGTAACTTTCACCTATGTTATGGCCGACAGCAGCGGAAAAGAAATCGAATTAGAAGAAGATGACAAGTGGCCCGTTGATGCTGGTGAATACACAATCACTGTCAAAGCAGCTGATAAATACCAAAATAGCTGTAAAAAAACAGCGACATTGACCATCAAACCGGCGGTTGTCACCATAAAAACAACAGCACAAACAAAAGTCTATAATGGCGAGACTTTTGAAGATGATTATGGCTGTGAAATATTAGGCGTGATTGAAGGCGATCGGTTATTTAATGATATCAATGTTGCTGATGAGCAGCCACTTAATAATGATGTTTCCATTGCAACGTTTATTTTAAACGGAGGGAACAAAAAAGATTATATTACCTGTGCAGAGGAAAAAGACGCAGGCAAATATAAAATCGATTTGACAGCAGATGGCAAAGCAGCGTTAAATAAAGCCATGCTAGAAAAAGTAGAGTCTGATAGTCTCTGCAATTCAAATTATGAGCTAAGCTTTAACACAGATGTTTTAGTTATCACTCCTGCTCTATTGACAATTACAACTGGAAGCAGTAGCAAACAATATGTTGAAGGAGAACCTTTGACTAACAATAACGTCAAAGTTGAAGGTTTAAAAGGTAATGATAACATCACAGTAAGTGCTACCGGCAAACAAATTGGTGTTGGAGAAAGCGATAATAGCTATACAATCGATTGGGGAAATGTCAATAAAGAGAACTATTTAGTTAAAGCTGAACTTGGCAAATTGACTGTTACTAAGGGACCAGAAAACCCCGGAGACGGTAATCAGCCAGAGAATCCCGGAGATGATAATCAACCAGAAAACCCCGAAGACGGTAATCAACCAGATTATTCTGGTGGCGGCGATTATACAGAAACGCCAGTATCTCCTGTAGAACCAAACGCACCTGCCGATACTACTGTTTCAGCAGATACGAACGCTGGCACTGTGGTTAACGAACAAGAAATCAATGACAGCGATGTTCCTTTAGCCGAATTGCCCAACGAAGAAGTTCCTCTGGCTGCTATGCCTAATGAAGACCATACAGTAGTGGTAAATGATGAAGAAATTCCGCTGTCTGCTATGCCAGAAGAAAACTTGGTTGATTTGGCTGATGGAGAAGTTCCATTAGCTGATGTCCCTAAGACTGGCGATGCTTCTGCTCATTGGTTATTGGCGGCTTTATTGTCCGGCGCTATGCTAATAGGTATCTTTAACAGCAAAAAACGCAAAACTGACGCTGAATAAACGTCATATAGCAGTTGTTTCTACAAAGTAATAAAATGATTTTCTTAGTGAAACGACGACAAGATTTTTCGGTAATGGTTTAATTATTGGATTGGTCTTGTCGTTGTTGCTTATCCCGAAATCAATAAAGCGAGTATTTATTTTGATACACACTTTATTGATTTTCGGGTATTTTTTTGGTTAGTTTTATTTTTTATACAGAAGGGATTAGTTTGTGATAAGTCAGTTCTGCAAATTGACCATATTTGGCAACTTTGTCTAAATGAAAGCGTTTTAAAACTTCATTTTGGGAAAATAACGGGATGCCATTTCCAAGGAGAACAGGAGCGATTTGAAGGATTAGATAATCGACCATATTATGATTTAGAAGTGGCGCAAGAATGGTATTGCCACCGATGACCCAAATATTTTGCTGTTGATCAAGATGCTTAACAAAAGTTATGACGTCGCTGTTTATGGCTATAAAACCTTTATGAGATAATTTTGTATGTGTAAAAACATAATTTTTTGTAGTTGGATAGCAGTTGGCAGCATTTTCTGATTTTGCTAGTTCGCAAAAGGTTCTCTTGCCCATCAGTGTAATAGCCATATGTTTGTAAAAATCATTATAACTGGTTTCCTCTACAGTGCCGGTTTGGTGAAGTCAGTCCAAACGATGATTTTTATCTGCAAGATAGCCGTCCATGGTAACACAGCCGTAAAAAAATATACTCATCGATTCATGCCTCCGTAAGATAATATTTTAAGATTTGCGACGGCGCGATTATAACATATACAATGGATTAGCTGCAAGAAAAACGTAAAAAATGCTTTACCGATGTGAGCGATAGTCATAGAAAAACTAAAGCGAGGTAAAAAACGTTTTTGTCTTGTGCAAAAATAGTTTCATAAAATGATGGCGTTGGTTTGGAGAATAAAGGGTATAATTAAAATAATAACGACGTCGTTCAGCAATCTAAGAATGCTGTCCAATCAAAAGAGGAGATAATCATATGACTTACGAAGAAGTATTAGCTTATTTTGAGAATAATTGTCGTAGCAATAGTCAACCTGATGAAGCGCGAAAAAAATTGATGTTGTCATTGTTAAATCATCCTGAGCAAAAAGTACCTACCGTTCATGTAGCTGGCACTAATGGCAAAGGATCTTTTTGCGCCATGCTTTCAAGCGTATTAACGAAAGCAGGTTATCGAACGGGGACATTTATTTCGCCTCATTTGGTGGAGTATACAGAACGAATGACGATTGATGGCTGCGCTATCAGTCGCGCTGATTTTGCTGCTATATTGACTGGTTTGCTGATACGAATCGTTCCGCAAGTATTAGCGGCGGGTTTTAGTCATCCTAATGAATTTGAACTATTGACTATGGCAGCTTTTGTTTATTTTGCGCAAGAATCGGTTCATCTTATCGTTTTGGAAACCGGTTTGGGCGGACGGACAGACCCCACAAATTTAGGCAAAACGATTTTGTCTGTGATTATGCCTATTGGGTTGGATCATTGTCAGATTCTCGGCGATACCATCGAAAAAATTGCTGGCGAAAAAGCAGGCATAATCAAAGAAGGCACGCCTGTTTTATCGGCTGTTCAAAGACCGGAAGCAATGGCAGTATTGCAGCAAGAGGCTTTGTGTCGAAATGCTGCGCTCACAGTTGTTGAGCCTCATTGGCAAAGGCTATGGCAACGAGAAAGCGGACAGAAATTTTCTTTGCAAACGAGAGAAAATAACTATCCAGCTATCGACATAAAGCTGTTGGGCGATTATCAGTTAGCAAATTGCGCAGTAGTGGTTTATGCGGTGGAAATTTTGCAGAAAATGGGCTATAAAATTAGCCGTCAGGCGCTGTTAGAGGGTTTAGCTGAGGCTTCTTGGGCGGGAAGAATGGAATACTGGGCGCTAAAAGGCGAAAGAGGCGTTTTATTTGACGGCGCTCACAATAGCGACGGCGCGCAGGCTTTGGCAAAATCATTGCAAACGTTAGCAGATAAGCGACCGATATCGCTTTTGCTGGGTATTTTGGATGATAAGGATCAAAAAATGATGTTAAAACATTTGCTGCCGCTGACAGAAACTGTCTATGTAGCGAAACCAGCGCAAAAGCGAGCAGAATCTTGGCGCGAGGTGGAAAACTATGTACAGATTTTAAAGCCGACAGCTGTTGTTGTAAGCGATGAAAATAGTCAGCGCTTAGCCGAGAAAGCGTTAGGCGATTTACCCTATGGCGGAATTTTGTGTATAACGGGATCTTTATATCTTTTGGGAGATCTGCGCCGCCATTTATCTCAGCGGTGTGAAAGATAGCGGTAAGGTTGTAAAGAAAAAAAGAGGGTTATGTCTAAGAAAAAGTTCGTCTGCATATATTGGTCGTAAGATACAAGCTATGGAGGCGATCAGTGATGAAGAAATATGTGCTGGTGCGGATAGGGTTGCTGCTGGTAGGCATTATCGCTGCTTTTGCAGCCATTCAAGGGCTAGGCAGTTATTTGGTAGAGCAAATCAGTCAATTTGATGAAACGGCGCCTATTCTTGAAGAACCATCGGAGCCAAAGATTATCAAACGACAGACATTGCGATTGGAAACAGTAGAATTTTATATGTTGCAAGTAGGCAGTTTTGCTGAGGCCGCTGTTGGACAAGAAATTATTGACCGTTTGGCTGATGCTGGTTATCGCGTTTATACTAAGGAAGGACCACCCTACAAATTATGGCTGGGGTGTTTTAGCGATAAAGAAGCCATGAATGAGATACCTCAAGCAGTGGCACAATATGGGCAGGATATTTTTGTGGTTAGCGGTTTATTGAATGAAGTAGCGCTTAGTTTCAACGAAGATCAAAACTTTATTAAAGAACGTCTTGTACCTGTTATTGGCGAAAGCGATATCATGTTGAAGCATTCGCTGAAAATGTTTCAGCGGACGGAGTATCAACAATATACGGAAGCCATTTGGCAGGAAATGATTGACCAGTTATCAACAGAAATTGCAAATATCGAATTGGAAAATGAAAATATTTTGGCTGATGAGCACAGTCAGGTTTTGGCAAAAGCGCTGGTGGATTTTGATGACAGCTTGGAAAATTATCAGCAGAGTTTACAGATGATTTTGGAGAAAAAAAATGATCAAATTGTTTTGCTGGCGCAAAGTTATTTGCAGCAGGCGATTGGCTGTTATCATCGTTTGATTATTGCTGCTAATCAATTGTCGGAAGCGGAAAGATAAATTGTGAAAAGAAGTACAATAAGAAAAAACATAGTCGACATAATGGCTTGAAATGACTATAATAAACAATGATAAAAGAGCAGTTCAAGGAGTGTTAGCAGTGAAAAATGTAAAAATTCCAGAAGCAACAGTCAGCCGTCTATCTGTTTATTCGCGATTTTTAGAAGAAGTGGAAAAACAAGGCGTAAATAGTATTTCCTCTGGTGAGATTGCTGAAAGCATCGGTGGAACGCCCGCTCAAGTTCGCAAAGATTTAGCTTATTTTGGCGAATTTGGCACACGTGGCGTTGGATATAATGTGCATGAACTAAACGAGCAGATCGTTAAAATTTTGGGTTTAGGCAAAGTGTGGCGGGTGATTTTAGTTGGCGCTGGAAATTTGGGGTCAGCTTTATCGCAATATCAAGGGTTTAAAGACCGAGGCTTTGAGATTATGGCAGTATTTGATAACGATATTCACAAAGTTGGTTTGAAACTTAACGGCATTCCGATTTATCCTACTCATCAGTTAGCGGATTTTATTGTGCAGCATAATGTGCAAATTGGTATTATTGCTGTGCCGGCGCAGTTTGCTCAAGATGTGGCAGACATTATGATCGAAAAAAACATCAGCGGAATTTTAAATTTTGCTCCCATTGTATTAACCGTACCGGAAGAAATCGAAGTGCGCAACGTTGATTTAGCAGTTAATTTGGAAGTTTTGAGCTTTAACATTGAAAGCAGGAGAAATTAACGGTACGATGAAAAATTTTTTGATGAATTATAATGTTTATTGATTTTTATGATGATAAATGTTAAGAATTTAAGTAGATTTTGTGGAAAATCAAGTAATAGCATTTACTTTTTTGGTAAAAAACGATAAAATATAGTAGTATATTTTTTGCAAAATCAATTAGAAAAAGTTTTCTTGGGTTAAATAATCTAAATTGTAATACAAGGAGTGTTTCTAATGAAGAAAAATAAAAAAATGCTTCTCTTGCCTTTAACGATGTGTTTATCAGTATGTGTGTTAACAGGTTGTCAAAATGACAATGCGCAAGCTGACGTTTCAACAGAAGAACCCGTTTATGTTGCGCAAAACACGATTATTGAAATTGAATTGGAGGACGAAGCCGTTGCTTTGGCGTCTTCTCCTGCTACTCATGATATTCTTTTAATGCCTAGCGCTTCTGGTCTTGCGGTGAAGAAAAGCGATAAGGCGGTTATTGATTATTCCAACACAAAAGACGGCTATGTTATGGTGCAGTTTACAGCCGCTACGGATAAGCGTTTAAAAGTTCAAGTTGCAGGACCAACGACGACGTATACATATGATTTGCCTGTTGGTACATGGACGACGTTCCCGCTTTCTGACGGTAATGGTAATTATAAAGTAACTGTATTGGAAAATACCACGCAAAGCAAATATGCCGTTGTCTTGGCAGAATCTTTTGCTGTGTCGCTTAGCGACGAGTTTGCGCCTTTTATACGACCTAATCAATATGTAGACTATGAACAAGCTACCAACACCGTTAAAAAGGCAGCAGAATTGACGGTAGGCATTACTGAACCGTTGGATAAAGTGGAAAAAATTTATGATTTTGTGGTTAATCACTTGACTTACGATAAAGAAAAAGCTGCTACGGTAAAAAGTGGCTATTTGCCGGTATTAGACAGCGTTTTATCATCAGGCAAAGGGATTTGTTTTGACTATGCTTCTTTGATGACTGGTATGCTTCGCAGCCAAGGCGTACCCTGCAAATTAGTAGTGGGCTATGCAGGCAGTGCTTATCATGCGTGGATTAGTGTTTGGACAGAAGAAACAGGCTGGGTTGACGGGGTTATTTTCTTTGATGGCACTACATGGCAGCGCATGGATCCGACTTTTGCTTCTTCCAGCCAAGGCAGTGAAGCGGTTATGGAATATATTGGTGATGGAAAAAATTATACTACCAAATATTTGTATTGATGGCAATAAGCGCTTGAAGAAATAGTTTATCGCTAATGAATGGGAGTTTGATATGAAAAATACGGTTTCCAATGAAGAAATGGCCGCTTTGAGCAATGAACTGTCTTTATTGCTTCATGCCGGTGTTGGCAATGGTGATGCGCTGGCTTTATTGGCAGAAGAAAGCGGCGGCGAAGAAAAAGAAATGTTTTTGAATATGGCGGAGCAAGTGGATAACGGCGCGCCATTATCAGCTGCTTTTCGTAAAGCGGGACGATTTTCTGCTTATGTTTGTGGGCTTTTGGAGGTCGGCGAGCAAACAGGTCGTACAGAAGAAACGTTGAACGCTTTAGCGCAGTATCATGAAAATCAAGCGCGTTTAACGCGGCAGATTCGCAATGCATTATTATATCCTGCTATCATGTTGGTTTTGATGTTGACGGTGATTGCGGTGCTTTTAGTGCGGGTATTACCCATTTTTGATGATGTTTACGCTTCTTTGGGCAGCCGGCTGACAGGAGCAGCTGGTGCGCTTTTGTCATTGGGGCGAGTCTTAGAAAGCATTATGCCTTTGTTATGGGGATTACTCATTATTGTGGCGCTTTTTGGTGCAGCTTTTGCATTGATAGAGCCTTTTCGGGCTAGAATACTTGCTTCATGGCGAAAAGTAGCTGGTGATCGAGGATTATCGCGAAAACTGAATACCGCTCGTTTAGCGCAAGCTATGGCTATGGCTATGGCCAGCGGTTTGTCTTCGGAAGAAGCGGTTTCTCTTGCTTCTGGCTTGATGACGGATACGCCGGCGGCGCAGAATCGTTGTAATAATTGCCTCAATCGACTAGAAAATGGTGAAAGTCTTAGTGCCGCATTAAAAAATAGCGATCTTTTGCCTGCTGCTCAGTGTCGATTATTGGAATTAGGACAGCGTAGCGGAGCGGGCGATGCGTCAATGGAAAAAATTGCCCGAGATTTGACTGAAGAAGGGGAAAATGCTTTGGAGGAATTAGTAGGCAAAGTAGAGCCGGCGTTGGTATTAGTTTGTTCATTATTAGTCGGTTTGATTTTATTATCCGTTATGTTGCCGTTGATGCATATTATGGCGGCGATTGGTTAGTGTAAGAAAAAAATTTGCTGATGGGAAGGTGAGCTGATGAAAAAACGACAAAGTCCATATTGGGCAATCCTGCGCGGTTTATTGCTGCCAGTTATTGTAGTCGCGGCGTTATTATGTTTTTCTGCTGCGGTAGATAATTTGGAAAATGGACGCTCATCGGAAGAAAAACAGCGATTGGAGGAAACTTTGCGACGGAGTTGTGTGGCTTGTTATGCTGCCGAGGGGGTTTATCCGCCGAATATTGATTATTTGAAAGCACATTATGGTCTTCAAATTGATGAAAAACGTTATATCGTTCGTTATTCAGTTTACGGAGAAAATTTGATGCCGGATATTACAATTCTGGAGAACAACTAATCTATCATAATATTGGAGAAGAACTTATGAAAAAACGATCTATCCAACATCACATGGACGGATTAGCAGCGCTTTTGCTTTTTGGAGTATTTGCCGTTTGTGTGTTAATGGTGCTTTTGAGTGGCGCAGATGCTTATCGCCGTTTGGTTGATCGGGATCAAACGGCTTATGATCGGCGTATTGGTGTTCAATATGTTGCCACACGTTTGCATCAAGCTGATAGTTTGGATTACGTGACAGTGGAAAAATTTGGCGATAGCGACGCGCTGCTTTTGAGTGATAATGACGGCTATGTCACTCGTATTTATTGTTATGAGGGCTATTTGATGGAACTGTATGCAGCAAAAGACGCCATACTTGAGCCGCAGGCTGGAGAAGCGATTATGGAAAGCGCTGGTTTGGAGCTTTCTTTAACAGATGGCTTGCTGATGATAATCATTGCCGATAAAGAGGGAGAGCAAGGGATTCCTTTGCGATTATCTTTACGTAGTGGGGAGGAGGGCGTCAGATGAAGCAAAAAACCTCGCTGGTATTGATGGAGCAAATGGTAATGCTGTTGGTTTTTGCTTTAGCGGCAGCAGTATGTTTGCAGGCTTTTGTTACTGCTGATAGACTTTCACGACAAAGCGAAGCCAGAGATCAAGCGATCGTTTTGGTTCAATCTGCTGCCGAAGTCATTCGTCATTATGGCGGCGATACTGCCCATGCTCTTTCTGCTGCGGCAAATACACTGGGCGGTCATTATGAACAAGGCGTGTGGCAGATGAGATGCGATAAAGATGGGAAGCCTGTCACTTTTGACAGTGCAGAATATTTTTATTATCTGAAAGCGGAAGAAGTTTCTATTGATATGTTGTCGAATATGACTGCTGTGCGTATTACGGCAGAAATGGTGAATGACAAGGAAGAAGAAGTATTTCTTTTTGAGGTTAAAGTTGCTTGGCAGCTGGAGAATAAAAGAAGCGATCCAAGGGGGGCGGAAAATTATGAGTAATGGAAAACAAAAACGTTTTTCGCCGCCGGCAGTAGGAGGGGTATCGCTTTTAGCAGCTTTTGCCGTTTTATGTTTAACGATATTTGCTTTACTTTCGTTAACGACTGTGCGGGCAGATGGTCGTTTGAGTGACGCGTCAGCACAAGCAATAGCAGATTATTATGCGGCTGATTATGCCGCACAGACGATTTTGGCACAGTTGCGCTCAGGAGAAATACCAGAAGGCGTAACGGTTTGGGAAGATCGTTATACTTATACGTGTCCTATTTCAGCGACACAAAATTTACAAGTAGAAATTAAATTGAATGAAACAGATTATGTCATTGTACGTTGGCAGGCAGTACCGGCAGGAACATGGGAAGCAGACGATAGTTTGGAATTATGGGACGGGACTGTATTTTGACAAGGAGGATTTTTAATGGGTGAATTGATGGACTATCTTAGCCGTGTAGTGACTGATGGCGCGTCCGATTTATTTATTGTTGCTGGTGGTCCTGTATGTGAAAAACTTGATAAACGTTTAATTCCTATTAGTGAAGAAAAAGTACTGCCGGAAGAAACGAAAAAATTGATCATGGATATTTATGCGCAAGCTAAACGTTCAGAAGAACGGTATATTGTCAATGGCGATGATGATTTTTCGTTTGCTGTTCCCGGTTTGGCGCGTTTTCGCGTTAATACTTATCGCCAACGTGGGTCGTTAGCAGCGGTAGTGCGGATAGTGCCTTTTGATATTCCTTCGTGGGAAGAACTGCATATTCCTAAGCAAGTAATGTCGCTAACAGAAGCGGCTCATGGTATGGTGTTAGTGACGGGTACGGCGGGGAGCGGTAAATCTACTACGCAAGCTTGCATTTTAGATGGGATTAACCGTACACGTGAATGTCATATTATTACTTTGGAAGACCCTATTGAATATTTGCATCGTAATCAGCGCAGCATTGTCAGTCAAAGAGAAATTGCTATTGATACGGAAGATTATCTTTCTGCTCTTAGAGCTTGTCTTAGACAAGCCCCCGATGTAATTTTGTTGGGAGAAATGCGTGATTCCGAAACGATTCATACGGCTATGACCGCAGCTGAAACGGGGCATCTGCTTATTGCGACACTACATACCAAAGGCTGTGTCAATACCATTGATCGTATTGTTGATACTTTTCCCAGTACGCAGCAAAATCAAGTGCGAGTACAGCTAAGTATGGTGCTTCATACGGTTGTATCGCAGCAACTTTTGCCCGGTGTGCGCGGTGATTTGGTACCCGCTTTTGAAGTTATGCATATGAATAGTGCTATTCGTAGTCTTATTCGTGACAATAAAATTCACCAGATTGACAATGCTATCGCTTCCGGTGGCAATGAAGGAATGATCACAATGGATCAATCTATTTTATCACTATACAAGGCAGGCGATATCAGTCAAGAAACGGCTTTGAATTTTGCTGATAATCCGGAGCAACTTCGTCGCCGTATGGGATAAACAAGGAATCTTTTGCTAAGACTGTATCATTCGTCGAGTCGATTATATGGTTCTTAGTGATCTTTGTGTGCTGGAAAAATATAAAGGTGCACCAGTTTGCAACATTTTCATATTTAATAGTTTGCGTCAAAACCCCCATTGGGTAGTTTATGAGACTGCTTAATGGGGGTTTTGGCGTTTGTTTTTAATTCAATGTCAAAGCAAAATTTTCCAGCAAATAGTCCAAAAATAACTGCTCTGCTTTGGATAGCTTGCCAGTAATTACTGCTATAATAGGTACTTTAGAACTAATGTCGGTAATGGGAATGGGGTAATCTTTGACCATTCGGTGCTTGATATAATAATCCGTATTTTTGATCATGTGGTAAACGGGCGTAAAGACTGCTTGATTGTTAAGAACCAACTCCATGATGCTTTCCTTAGTAGGCATTTTATAAGAAGACGCAAAATATGGTTCATAAACCGAAGAAATCACATCACGATTGTTAGAATAGTAGGCTATGGAAAGTGTCTGCAAATTTTTTGCGGTCAAGACATCTTTTTGTGCCAAGGAATGATTAGCCCCAATAAGAATTCGTCGTTCATCAGTAAAAAGAGGGCAAATTGTCCAATCCAAATCCTGCGCTTGCGTTTGATATTGTTCTTGCCGAAAAGGTGGTATAGAGGTAATCGCCAAATGATATGGCATATTTTTTAGCATTCGCAGAGTCGAGTGGACAAATAATTCTTGCATTACTACTTCAATTTTGGGATAGTGATTGCGAAAGGGTAAAATCACTTGGTTGAGCAAATGGCTATTGGCACAGGCGATACAGCCAATATAAATCTGCTCAGCGGAGGTATTGCTATCGCTATTGGCATACCAGCCGGAAATCATTTCTTGCAAAACGATAATATCAGTATAAATCTTCTCTCCAATAGGTGTCGGATAAACACCGCGATTGGTACGCACCAAAAGTTTTTGTCCCAAATCCGTTTCCAAACTTTTGATTGCTTTGGATAAAGCTGGCTGTGAAATATGCAGATTTTGTGCTGCTGCGCAAATGGATTGGCTCTTGATCGTCTCGTAAAAATAGAACAACTGATTAAAATGCATAAGGCAATTCCCCCCCTAGGTATATACGATTGAACGTTTTATGTTAACAGTTTTTACTATAGCTTATCTTTAGTTGCTGGTCAAGTTTTTTCTTATGGAATATATGCTTGCGAAGTTATCCATAACTATTTGGTTATGGATAGCTTTAATAAAGAGATATTTTACAAATATAATAGGCTGTGTTATAGTCTAATCAAGGTTCATTGATGCCTTAGGCAAAGATCCAATTAAGGCTGCTGCAGCGCCTAATTAAAAATGAAAAGGTTGAATCATTACAAGGAGTGTTTACTATGAAACCACTATATAAAGAAAAATATCCTCATCTTTTTCAGCCGTTGGTTGCTGGCAAAAATCAAAATATTATTTTCAATAATCGCATGTTTCAAGCGCCAGTAGGTGTCGGCGCTACGGGAGGCGGCGCCGATAATGGTCGAATGAATTTGATCGGTGTGGATTTTTGGACAAGCATCGCACGCAGCGGTTTTGCTGCTTTTACGTTACCAATGGAAATTCCTCATGATGGCAGTCATGCTGGCGTGTTTAATTTGAATCCTGAGGAGCATAATTACATGAATATGCATTTGATGCAACGTTCTATTCATGCCTATAATACCAAAAGTTTTGCCGAATTGATTCATGGCGGGCCCTGTATGATAAGGCAAGATTTACCACTTTTGGGAGCCGATAATCGCGTGTATAATGGCAAGCAAGTTAAGAGCATGGATTGTCAGGATATGGAAGAAGCTGTTAAATTGTTTGTGGATGAATCCAAGTTGGCGCAGCGGGCTGGATTCGATGGCGTGATGTTGCATTTTGCTCATGGTTGGCTGCTTCATGATTTTCTTTCGCCGCTAAGCAATCATCGTACTGATGAATTTGGCGGCAGTGTGGAGAATCGTTGTCGCTTCCCATTGATGGTATTGAAAGCAGTGCGTGAGGCTATTGGTGACGATATGCTTATTGAATTGCGGCTAAATGGCAACGATGATGTGGAAGGCGGCATTGTGCCAGAAGATGCGGCTGAGCAGGTTATGATTTTTCAAGATTATGCCGATCTCATTCATATCACTTGCGGCACCCGTATTGATGTTACTAGCAGAACACGGCAGATGCCCACATCTTTCTTTCCCGGTCCTCATAATGCTTATGCTAGTGAAATTGTTAAGAAGCTGGCTAATCCTAAAATTCCTATTGGTACTGTGGGAGGCGTGTATAGCGCAGCTATTGCTGAAGATATTTTGGCGAAAGGACAAGCGGATTATGTGCTTACTGCTCGTAGCGCTATTGCTGATCCAGATTTTTTGATTAAAGTCAGAGAAGGCAGGGAAGATGATATTCGTCCTTGTCTAAAATGCGATTTGTGTTTGGATCATGGACGCAGAAAATCCAAAATTCAAGGCAAAGAATTGGTTATGGCAAATGACGTCAGCTTTGATCGTCGCTGTGCTGTCAATCCGTTGGCTATGCAAGGTGCTACTAAAAAACGTTTTCCTGCGCCTAGTCGCAAGAAGAAAATAGCCGTTATTGGCGGTGGTGTTGCTGGTATGGAAGCGGCATTAACTGCCGCTGATCGCGGACACAGCGTTGCATTATACGAAAAGACTGATAAATTGGGCGGGCAAGCGTTGCTTTCTGATGTATTATGGTTTAAACAAGAGATGAAATTGTTTCATGAATGGATGGAAAGACAAGTACGCAAGCATCCCAATATTCATTTGATGATGAATACCACTGCGACAAGAGAATTGATAGAAGCATCTGATCCCGATGCTGTTATTGTAGCAGTGGGTGCACAGCAATTTGTGCCGCCTATTGTCGGTGTAGAAAAAGCTATCATGTCTTTTGATGTATTTGGTCATGAGGATCAATTGGGTAAAAAAGTTGCCATTGTTGGTGGTGGCTCTATTGGCTGTGAATTGAGTATTCACTTATCTGGTTTAGGTCATGATTGTACTGTGGTAGAAATGACTCATTTCACTGCTGGCAATACGGAATTAACGCTTAGAATGTCTATCTTGCAATTTATGGAGAAAAATAACGTCGCTACCTTCATTGACACTAAAGTTGTCAGCATTGAAGATAATGGCATTTTTGTCGAGGATGAACAAGGTAAACGGCGCTTTATTGAAGCAGATTCGGTAATTATCAGCGCAGGTACTCGTCCCAATGTGCAAGAGCGGGATCAATTTATTGATGTTGCTTTTGACGTTATCAATGTTGGCGATTGCAAACGGGCTTCCGATATTGCTCATGCAGTAGAAAGCGGTTATGATGCAGGTGCTATTTTATAAACAAGCAGACCTTTTCCTTGGCTTGGACAGATTCTAGGCCAAGGAAAGCATTATGGAGGGATTTTAGATGAATGCAAAAATAGTTGGAACGGCAGGGCATTCTCAAGCAACACCGCTTTATCTGTTCAACTGTGCCGTTTCGCTGACGATGATGATCGGCTTTAAATATATTCCTGCCAGCGAACCATTAACGCCGTTAGGCATGGAAGTTATCGGAATCTTTATCGGCATGCTTTATGGATGGCTAATTGTTGGGGATTTGTTCTGGCCAAGCGTTGCTGGAATGGTGTTGTTGGGATTATCCGACTATACTACTGTGGCGAAAGCTTTCCAGAGTGGCTTTGGCAATAATACGGTACTGTTGTTGTTTTTTTTCTTTATCTTTACGAATATCATTGCTGATGCAGGCATTACCAATTATATTGCCGTTTGGCTTTCCAGACGTAAATTTGCTCAAGGCAAACCTTATATGTTATCATTTTTGTTGGCCTTTACTATGTTTGTTTTGGTTTTTATGGTTTCGGCTACAGCTGGTTGTCTGATTATGTTTCCTATTATTAAAGAAGTGGCTCGTCTGTATGGTTTTGAGCCAGGAGAGGCTTGGCCTAAGCATATGATCATTGGCGCTACCTATGTTGCTTGTACTGGTTACATGTTGCTGCCATTCAAATCGCTGCCAGTAGTGGTTTTTGCCAGCTACGCCCAATTATCTGGGCAGAGTATCAATATTGGACCATATATTTTATGTACCATAGCTATGACTGTTGCCTCTATGCTGATTTTTTTGGCTGTTTTGAAATTCGTTCTCAAACCAGATATGTCTAAAATTACCAATAACAATATTATCTTTGAAGAAATACCACGGCTTAACAGTTATCAACGTTTGGTTTTTGGTTACTTCATTGTCATTATTGTGTTGTTATTATGGCCGACTTTTGCTCCCAAAGCTTGGACAGTTACCAAACTTATCAATAGTATTGGGAATACGGGAATTTTAGCACTAAGTGTCGTTATTTTTGCTGGGCTAAAAATGATCAATCATCAAGGCAAAGAAATTTCTATGCAGATGCTGTGTGAGCGAGGCATTACATGGTCATTGATTTTCTTGCTATCGGCTGCTTTGTTGATTGCTGGAGCCATTACCGATGAATCTATTGGCGTATCGTTTTGGTTAACGGAGTTGATTACACCTATCGTGGCAGGACGTAGTCCGCTTATTTTTATCTTCTTAATTTGTCTTATCGCTGCTGTTATGACTGCTTTGTCTAACAATGTCGCTACTGCTGCCATTTTTGTTCCTATTGTGTATGCACTTGGTGAAGTGTCTGGTGCAAATTCTGCGGCATTGATTATTTGCTTAATGAATGCTTGTAATATCGGTTTGGCGACACCACCGGCTAGTGCTCCAGCTAGCCTAATTCATGCTGATACTAAATGGATTACTGGCAAGACAGCTATTGTCGATGGGGTAATCTATACGGTTGCTAATATTATTCTTATATTAGTTATGCTCTATCCTCTCACGGGATTGCTGCTATAAACAAATGATTCAAATTTTATTGATATTTATGCTGTCAATAGGTATTTTCTTACAGTTATGGCTTATGGGATGGCAACAGAAGTTGAGATAAAGTAATGTAAAAGTGCTGGCGTAACATGACAATGAGACGCCGGCACTTTTTTATATTAGTCCAATTAGCTTGAGAATCGAACAAGTTGATTTCTATTTTTTTAAAGAACTGCTCAAACGTTTATACAAGAAAAATGTTAATAGAGAAAGAATACAACCTTTCACTAAATTGAAAGGGACGACTGCCCATAATACAAAAGTAAACAAATCCACAATATGATTATTGACCATCGTACCCATAGCAATTAGTCCTTCAATAGGCATACTGAATACAGTAGCGTAGACGGGCAACAAAATTAAACCGTTAACTAATGCGCCGATAATACACATAGAAACAATACCGCAAACGAATCCGACAATCAGCCCTTGTCGATGATGTTGGCGTTGATAGATGAAAGCTACAGGTAAAACAAATGAACAGCCAATGATAAAATTTGCCGCTTCGCCAACACCGCCAGTAATGGTGCCGTTTAAAACAAAATTGATAAGTATTTTGATCAATTCAATTATTGCTCCTGCTGCCGGACCTAAGGATAATGCGCCAATCAGAACGGGTAGTTCACTAAGATCTAATTTGTAAAAAGGCGGCGCGAACCATAGCGGGAACTCCAATAACATGAGTACGCCTGCGGCCGCTGCTAAAAGAGCGACTTTGGTCATCATATTGACTGATAATACGTTTTTTCTTGCAGTTGCTTGTTTCATCATCAATTCCTCCTCAAAGAATGTTTGCTTATTCAGAGGTTTTTTTGTTTCTGTGCGAACACAAAATTATCAAAAAAAGCCTCTGAAATCTTCAGAGGCTGATATATACAAAGGAACCGTCGCTGTTTAAAAATTTTTGGCGATTGGGTTATCTTCTTTCATCCAGACTATACTGTCGGTATCGGAATTGCACCGATTCGGCCTTACGGCTCGCGGACTTTACCGCCGGTAGGGACTTGCACCCTGCCCTGAAGATTAATGATAAATTTATTATGCCATTTGTAGACGTACTTGTAAATACTTTTTTCTTGATAAGTTATAATAAAGGAATTTAATTAAACATTATTTGCGTGCATTTGCCATCTCTTTGTGGTACAATCGCTTAAAGAACATTTTAAGGAGGGCTTCTCTTGAAAAAATTTCAAAAAATAAGCCAGAAAGTTGTCATTGCATTAGCCATACTTTGGGTGCTCCTTTTGGCTATTCCTTCAATTCCATTAGGTTATCGCTATATTTATGTGGGTGCGTTGATTTTTTATTTAGGGATTCAAAACATTTTGTTGTTGAACATTGGTCAGCGTACCGGCGTTATGCCGGATAAGTTGTTGATGTATCAGCAGCGGCTGGGTGAACGCAGCGGCGTTGTTCGTTATGGCGTGATCGCTTTTTTTTATATCGTTTTTGGCGTATTGATTATTTATGGTGGCTATCAAGCATTATAAAAAATTTGTTGCAAATAGCAAAGGATATTTTTGACAGCAGTATTATCCTTTCAGATTGCAAGCCAATAATAAAAGCGTTGGCATTTTTTTGATGAAGTTGTAGCGAATATATTTTACATATTCTCTATATTTTTTCAGTTATACCATTTTATAATCGCTTGATGATTTTGAGGTTTTTGGTTGTAAATATTACATTTTATTTTTGATGCAGGTTTACGTTGGGTATTGCACATATTGTGGCAAGGCAGATATGTCTTTATTTCTTTATTGTCTATGTTTTTTACACAATAAAAAGGAAGCAGTCAAAATTTTTGATTGCCTCCTTTTTATATATGGTAGAGAGTGCGTGTTAATTTATTATAAATGCTAGGCAAAGCTAAGGAATGGTGTTAGAACACTGTATTGTCTGAAATTCCAGATAGATATGTTGATTCAACAACTATTGCCGGAAAAATAGCATTTCATTTATTTTTCAATCTCGCGAATCAAATTAACCATTTCAATAGCGCCCAATGCGCAATCGTAACCTTTATTGCCTGCTTTTGTGCCGGCACGTTCGATGGCTTGCTCGATATTTTCTGTTGTTAAAATACCAAACAGAATAGGAAGACCGTTTTCCAGCGATACCGCAGCAATTCCCTTGGATACTTCATTGCAAACGTAATCATAATGAGTTGTTGCTCCACGAATAACAGCGCCTAAGCAAATGATAGCGTCATATTTTTGGCTTTTTGCCATTTTAGAAGCGATTAACGGAATTTCAAAAGCGCCGGGCACCCAAGCCACATGAATATTTTCTTCCTGAACGTCATGACGCAATAAGCCGTCCATAGCGCCGCTTAAAAGTTTGGCTGTAATAAATTCATTAAAGCGAGCGGCAACAATGCCAATTTTTATATCGTTTGATACCAATTTTCCTGTAAATGTTTTCATCTTTTTCTCTCCTGTTCATCAATATTCTACCAAATGTCCCATGCGTTCCTGCTTTGTCTTCAAATAAGACAAATCATAAGCAGTTGCACTCATTTGAATAGGGACACGTTCTGCGATTTCCAGCCCGAATTCTGTTAGCTGATAAACTTTGTCGGGATTATTCGTGAGCAAACGGACACTTTTAACGCCTAATTCTCGCAAAATTTGCGCGCCGATATAATATTCTCGTTGATCGCCGGCAAATCCCAAGGCCAAATTAGCCTCCAAAGTATCCATTCCTTGCTCTTGCAATTCATAAGCCCGCAATTTGTTGATCAATCCAATACCGCGACCTTCTTGGCGCATATAGAGTAAGATGCCTCGCCCTTCGCGTTCAATTTGCTGCATGGCGTTAGCTAGTTGTTGACCACAATCGCAACGTAGCGAGCCAAAGGTATCGCCTGTCAAACATTCTGAATGAACGCGGCAAAGCACATTTTTGCCATCGCCAACGTTGCCTTTGACTAAAGCGATATGGTGTTCGCCATTGAGACGATTGACAAAACCGTAAGCGGTAAAATTTCCGTATTTAGTTGGCATTTGCACAGTCGCTACTTTATCTACCAGTTTTTCGCGGCACTTACGATAGTTTTGCAAATCCTTAATGGTGATAAATTTCATTTGCCACTGTTTGGCTAGTTCTGTTAATTCTGATGTACGCATCATAGTGCCGTCTTCTCGTATAATTTCACAACAAAGTCCACATTCCTTTAAACCGGCTAGGCGACATAAATCCACCGTTGCTTCTGTATGTCCGTTGCGTTCCAATACGCCATTTCGTTTGGCTAAAAGCGGAAACATATGTCCCGGTCGACGAAAATCTTCCGGCTTGGCATCGTCAGACACGCATTTAAGCGCTGTGATGGAGCGTTCAGCAGCTGAAATACCGGTAGAAGTGCTCACATGATCAATCGATACGGTAAAAGCAGTTTCATGATTATCTGTATTTTGTTGAACCATCTGCGGGATTTTCAATTTTTGAACGTAAGTTTCGGACATCGGCATACAAATTAAGCCTTTGCCATAGGTTGCCATAAAATTGATATTAGCTGTGGTGGCAAATTCGGCGGCGCAGATAAAATCGCCCTCATTTTCTCGGTCGGCGTCGTCGGTAACTATAATAATTTTTCCTTGGCGCAATTCTTCCAGCGCTTCTTCTATGGTATCAAACTGTATCATGATTTATCTGCCCTCCTAAAAGCCATACTGAGTTAAAAATTCTTTGGTAATAGTTGTTGACGACGATGGTTGCTTTGTCTCAAAAGATATCAATTTTTCCACGTATTTGCCAATAATATCAGTTTCTAAATTGACCAAGTCTCCTTCGGAACGTTTCCGCAAAACGGTTTGACTTACGGTATGAGGAATAGCCGAAATGGAAAAATCTTTTGGCGTAATCGTCGCTACTGTCAAACTGATACCGTCAATGGCAATAGAACCTTTAGTAACGATATAACGCAAGATTTCCGGATCAGCCTGTACAGTATACCAAATGGCGTTATCATCACGTTGAATACGAATGATTTTGCCAACGCCATCCACATGACCAGATACAATATGCCCGCCGAAACGTCCGTTGGCTGCCATAGCGCGTTCTAAATTGACCAAACTGCCGCAGGTAACGTGTGTTAGCGAAGAACGATTTAGCGTTTCATGCATAACATCCGCCGCGAAACTATCGTCAAAAACAGCAGTGACGGTCAAACAAATGCCGTTGACTGCGATACTGTCGCCAACTTTAGTATTTTGTAAAACTTTTTCAGCCTGAATAGTCAATACAGCTGAATGTTGTCCTTTGATGATTTTTTTGATTGTGCCCACTTCTTCAACAATCCCCGTAAACATTGTTTATCACCTCGCCTTCCAGTAAAAAGTCTTCGCCTAATTTTGTGATTTGTGTATTTTTCAAGCGCAATGCTTCATGCGGTGCCGAAACGCCTATACCGCCTACAGGCGTTTTGGCAGTGGCTCCGCCAAATAATTTTGGCGCTATATAGGCTTGGACTTTTTGCACGATACCGTTTTCGAGTGCTGTCCAATTTAATGTGCTGCCGCCTTCCAACAAAATGCTGTCAATTTGCGCTTTTCCGAGCTTATCCATCAACTGTGTCAAATTTATCCGACCGTTTTTAGCTTCTGTAACTAAAAGATGGCAGCCTAAATTTTCATAAAGGATTTGCTTTTTTCTGTCTGTACAGCAAGTTGCCAAAATCGTTGGAATTTGTTTGGCTGTTGTCACAACTTGCGCTGTCAGTGGCGTGCGTAAATGAGTATCGCAAATAATGCGAATGGGATTTTTGCTCAAAGGCAAGCGACAGCTCAATAAGGGATCGTCAGTGAGAACAGTTCCTATACCCACCATAATAGCGCTATAACGATGACGCTGTTTTTGTACATGATGACGAGCATCTTCGCCAGTAATCCATTGCGACAGACCTGTATAGGCAGCAATTTTTCCGTCCAGCGTCATAGCGTATTTCATCACCACAAAAGGATGCTTTGTTATCATATAGTGGAAAAATACTTCATTCAGTCGATGACAATCTTCACGCAAAATATTTTCTGTTACTTCTACGCCATGTGAGCGTAAAATCTGCACGCCTTTGCCGGCTACCATGGGATTCGGATCGTGTGAGCCAATAACAACACGACGAATACCTGATGCCAAAATTGCTTCCGTACAAGGCGGTTGTCGTCCATAATGACAGCAAGGCTCTAATGTTACATACATCGTTGCGCCAGTGGCTGATTCACTACAAGATAATAGGGCATGACGCTCTGCGTGGAGTTCACCATACTTTTCATGATAGCCTTGCCCAATAATTCGTCCTTCTTTGACAATAACAGCGCCAACCATTGGATTAGGCGATGTCCAGCCGCAGCCTTTTTCGGCAAGACTAAGCGCCAGATGCATATAGTCATTGTCATTCATTCGCTCCACCTCCAGCAATCGCATAAAAAATGCCCCAAACCAAAAATGGTTCAGGGCAATTTAAGCAGCAAAACTTTTCTGTAAAAAATAAAACTCTGGAATGTTTGACCATCCAGAGCAATTATTTTATCCACAGAATAATATTATCCTGTCTTTTATAATCTTCTTTTTATCCAGACTATACTGTCGGCTTCGGAATTTCACCGAATCTGCCTTGCGGCCCGCGGGCTTTACCGCCGGTAGGGAATTACACCCTGCCCTGAAGATTTTATGAATTTGATGGTCTAATTGTATACTGTCATTTTATATTTGTCAAGCAAAACAAAAATTTTTTTGCTCTTGTCATTTGTTATGATCTTATAGACGCTATGCCATTGTCCATACACCTTTGGGCAAGCTTGGGGTATGCGTCGCTGTTGCGGGCAAATAGCCTTTTATTCTTCATGCGTTTACCCTGTTTGATATTTTCGCGCAATATATTAAATGGTATAATAAATCAAATGACATTCTGTATTAGGAGGAATACTAGTGAAAATCGAAAATTTGCGGTATTTTTTAATAGTCGTGCGAGAAGGTAGTTTAAATAAAGCAGCTGAAACACTTTTTCTTTCGCCGCAAAATTTAGGCGGCATTATTAAAAATTTGGAGAAAGAATTAGGCGTTACGCTTTTGGTGCGTACCCCTAAGGGGGTATCGTTAAGTAAAGACGGAGCAGAATTTTTGCCTTATGCACAAGAAATGATCAATGCGTATGAGCGTTATTTAACGAAAAGACATTTTAGTCAAAATGTGGTAAATTTTTATACAACGCCGCTTATGCTGAGTGAATTGGGCAATATGTACGATATTTCTTTTGGCGAACGATACTATCTTTCTATTCATCAAGACAACGTTGATAAATTATTTGCTATGCTGGAAAATCAGGTAGAAGGAATTTATTTTTTGCCTGTTGGCGAAAAGGAACAAAAGCGCTTAACTAAATTGAAATGTTGTCAAAGTGTTTTAGCTGTTGATGATCATGTCGTTTGGGTATGTCATCAAAGTAATCAGTTGGTGCAAAAAACAGGAGATCTAAGAGCAGAAATTGCTGCTCATTTACAAGTTATGGTGGATACTCAGTTTCGGGAACATTTAGGAGAGCGGGTGTGTTTAGAAAGTATTGCGGCCTGTAAGCGAGTTATGCGGGAAAAAGAAGGCATTTTTTGCTCTTCGCTTCTGCATTTTCAAAAAAATTTCCAAGAAGAAAACGAATGGATTGTGTTGCAAGCATTGCCTTGTCAGCGCATCGAATATACATTGTTTTTTAATTTTGATCTCATAGACAAATTAAAGGAAGATATTACTGCAAAAATCAAAGCGAGGTTTTTGACTTAATATGGTGATAGTTTTCTTTTTCATATCTCTTTAATGGGAGAATTAAAATATTTTGTTCTATAACTTAATACAGCACCCTTTTTAAGGCGCTGTATTTTATGAACGGCAGCTTATTAGCAAACAAAAAAGGTTTGTACCAAAATCATATAGAGAATGGTTCCAGCTCCAATGCTTAATAGCGTGTTCTTTTTCCACTTATGTATGACGACAATAAAAAGAATAGCGATTATTTCTGGCAAGGCAAAATAGCCGCCGTTAAAGGCATCTTTTAAACAGTAGACGACTAGCAAACCAATGACGGCATAAGGCAGAACCGTTCCCAAATAGATAATATAAGGCGGAGGCGTTTTGCCTTCAGGAAAAATGAGAAAAGGAAGAAATCTTGTTGTCATTGTGCCTAATATTACGGCAATGATGGTGAGAAGACTCTGCATTGTTGTCATGGTATCAGCTCCTTGTCTTTTTTCTTTGGTCAATAGAAAAGCATAAAATAATCAAAACCATTGCTGGCAGAAGAAAATTTTGATTGCCGAAGAGTACAAGACAAAACAATGAACAAAGCACGCCTGTAAGCGCTGGCCGATGATTTTCGGTATCTTCCCATTGATTGATGAACATTACCACAAATAAAGCAGTCATAACAAATTCGATGCCAGTTGCTTCAATATGAATGACTTTACCAATAAGCGCGCCTAAAGTCGAACCTACTACCCAGTAAATATGATTAAGCAGTGTGACAAAAAACATAAACCACCCTTTGTCAATATCTGTCGGAACCATTGCCATATAGTTAATAGTAAATGATTCATCACACATGCCGTAAATTAAATAGGTTTTTTTCCAACCAGTATGCTGATATTTTTCCAGCATGGAAATTCCATAAAATAAGTGACGGGCATTTACCATCAAAGCTAGAAAAAAAGCGTAAATGGGATTAAAAGTTGCTAACAGTAATTCTACAGTGACAAATTCCATGGAACCGGCAAAAATAAATAAACTCATCAGCATCGGATAAACAAAAGGAAATCCTTTGCTGCTCATCAAAAAACCATACGATGTTCCCAAAAATAAAAAACCAACGCAAATTGGCATGGTGTAGGGAAGAGCAGCTTTAAACGCTTTTGTTTTCATGATCAATTCTCCTTTACGCTTGATTTTTATCCTAATTTTTCTTATAATATGTCGTATTACATAGACGTTTGTTTGGCATGCCAAACGATTGTATTTTTCCTATTCTACAACTGTTTGGTATATCTTTCAAGTGAAAAATAATTGCTTCACTTAAAAATGACAAGGCTTTAAACGAAAGTAATGGGGTAAAAGTTATTGATTAAAAAACAGGAGGTTTTTTGTATGGCGAAAGAAATTTATTTTGATGCAGACAGCAGAATGAAATTAAAAAATGGCATTGATAAAGTCGCCGACGCGGTGAAAATTACTTTGGGTCCCAAAGGACGCAATGCTATTTTGGCAAGAAAATACATGTCGCCAATGGTAACTAACGATGGAGCGACTATTGCTAACGATATTATTTTAGATGAGCGTTATGAAGATTTGGGTGCTCAGCTGATAAAAGAAGTAGCGGCCAAAACCAATGATGCAGCTGGTGATGGGACGACGACCGCTATTGTATTGGCGCAAGCCATGGTTGAAGAAGGGATGAAAAATTTGTCTGCTGGTGCTAATCCGATTTTGTTGCGGCGTGGCATAGAAAAAGCCACGACAGCGGCAATAGCTGAGATTGACGCTTTTGCTCAGCCAGTACAAGGTGCAGAAGAAATTCGCCATGTACTCTATGTTTCTTCCGAAGATGAAGCCATTAGCGATCTGTTAAGTGAGGCGCTGCAAAAAGTTAACGATGAAAATGGTATCATCATTGAAAATTCTCAGACCTTGAAAAGCTATTTGGATATTCAGCCCGGTTTTGTTATTGATAAAGGTTATATTTCCGCTCATATGATCAATCAGCCAGAATCTGGCAAATGTTATTATGAGGATGTTGATATTTTACTTACTGACAAAAAATTTACAACGACTAATGATATTTATCCCATTTTAGAATTAGCGTTAAACCGCAAAAAGCCGTTGTTTTTAATTGTTGATACGTTGGAAGGCGAAGCGCTTCAAGCGGTAAATCTCAATAATGCCCGCGGAATGATTTCGATAGTAGCTGTACAAGGACCAACACATGGTGAAAACCGTGAACGGGAGCTGCAAGATATAGAAGCATTAGTAAGTGGGGAAGCGATTATAGGCGTATTAAGCTCTGCCGTTGGGCAAATAACTGAAGCGATGTTGGGACATGCGGAAAAAATTGTGGTGGAAAAAGATAAAACGACTGTCGTTGGTGGTGTTTGTGACGATAATAAACTTCAAAAACGGATCGCTTCGATTCATGATGAAATGAAAGAATACCGTTCGGAATTTACCACGCAAGTTTGCCAACGCCGTCTAAGTCGTTTAGCTGGCGGAACAGTTGTGCTAAAAATTGGTGCCAGTACAGAGACCGATTATCAGGAGAAAAAATTGCGAGTAGAAGACGCCTTGCACGCTGCTCGCGCCGCTATGGAAAGTGGCGTTGTCGTTGGCGGTGGAACGGCTTATTTAAGAACATTGCCAGCATTGGAACTTTTAGAAGCAGAAAATGACGATATCAGAACTGGTATCAATATTGTTAAACAGTCGCTCAAAAAACCGCTAAGTCAAATTGCCGCTAATGCTGGACAAGAAGCCGCTGTTATTGTGGAAAAAGTATTAACTTTACCCTTTGAGCAAGGCTATAATGCCTTGACGAATGACTATGAAAATTTATTGACGACAGGCATTATCGAACCTGCCAAGGTAGTTAAAGCGGCGTTGCAAAATGCAGCTAGTATGGCAATGATGGCGTTGACCGTAGAATCAATGATTATTCCTAAAACGCTAAAAAAGGATTAACGAAATGTTGGGCCATCGCTGATTGAAATGTATTGACCTATCAATAAATATGACCAAAAAATCGGCATGAAATTTTTCATTTCATGCCGATTTTTTGGCTGTCTGCCGAAAATAATTTTTTCGGCGTTATTCAACATCTTGCAAGGCTTCGTAACCTTCCTCGCCAGTACGAACTTTAATCACATTTTCTACATCGTAAACAAAAATTTTACCGTCGCCGATATGTCCAGTATACAGTACAGCTTTTGCCGTTTCAATTACATTGCGAACAGGAACTTTGCTGACGACAATATCGACTTGCACTTTAGGCAGCAAATTAGCTTCCAGTTGTACGCCGCGATAATATTCCGGTTTACCTTTTTGCGCACCGCAGCCAAGAACATGAGAAACTGTCATGCCTGTAATGCCAATAGCCATCATTGCTGTTTTTAACGCTTCCAGACGAGCTTCTTTGCAAATAATTTCTATCTTTGTTAGTTTAGGCGTATCTTCAACCAAGGTCGTCATTTTTTTCACTGTAATGGCTTCTTCAGGTGATGTTTCATTAGTAGTGATGATGGGCGCGGCGTTGCTTTCATCTATGTATTCGGGTACCATAGCAAAACCGGCATAGGCTGAAGGTAAGCCGTGTTCGGTAGCGTCAAGGCCAGCGATTTCTTCTTCATAAGTAACGCGCAGCCCCACGGTTGATTTGATCAAACAGAATGTAATAGCTATGGCAACGCTACTCCAAAGTGCTGTCGTTATTATGCCCAAGGATTGAACGGCTAATAAGTCAAAACCACCGCCATAAAATAATCCAGCAATTAGTTGACCTGAAGCGTTGGTTAGCGTATATTCTGGTGCAGCAGGCGTTGCGAATAAGCCGACTGCCAGTGTTCCCCAAATACCGTTAAATCCGTGTACGGCTACAGCGCCTACAGGATCGTCAACGTGTAATTGATGATCCAAAAACCAAATACCAAAAACCACTAATAATCCGGCTACAGCGCCAATGACTATAGCGCCACAAGCATCAGTAATATCACATCCGGCAGTAATTGCTACCAATCCCGCTAAAGAGGCGTTTAAGCACATGGAAACATCGGGTTTGCCGTATTTGAGCCAAGTAAAAATCATGCAGACGACAGTAGCCATAGCTGGCGCAATTGTTGTAGTCAAAAAGATTGAACCGAGCTGCGCCGTCGAAGTTGCTGCTGCACCATTAAAACCATACCAACCAAACCATAAAATAAAAACTCCAAGTGCGCCTAAAGCAATACTATGACCGGGAAAGGCATTAACTTTTATAATATTTCTGGTAGTATCTTTTTTGAATTTACCAATACGTGGACCGAGAATTTTGGCACCAATCAAGGCAGAAACGCCGCCAACCATATGAATTGCGCAAGAACCGGCGAAATCATGAAAACCCAATTGCGCCAGCCAGCCGCCGCCCCAAATCCAATGGGCTTCAATGGGATAAATCACGCCAGAAATTACAGCCGAATAAATACAGTAAGAAAGAAATTTAGTTCGCTCTGCCATAGCGCCAGAAACGATGGTTGCTGTTGTTGCACAAAAAACTAAATTAAATACAAAACTGGAGAAATCAAAGTTGGCATAAGCAGTAAACAAATCGAATCCCGGTTTGCCGATAAGACCTAGCATGTCTTCGCCCATCAATAAACTAAAGCCGATTATAATAAACATAACTGTGCCTATGCAAAAATCCATTAGATTTTTCATGATGATATTGCCAGCATTTTTTGCTCTGGTAAAACCGACCTCTACCATCGTAAAACCTGCTTGCATCCAAAAAACCAATGCAGCACCAATCAGAAACCATACGCCGAATATTTCGGCAGAAACAGCCTCAATAATAATTTCTCTGAAGGCATCTTCCATCTTGCTCATCTCCTAAAGACTATCTTTTTATTTGACACCGAATAACAAATCGCCATAAGTGGGAAAAGGCCAATATTTTTTGGCAGTAATTGTTTCAGCTTCATCACAAATCACCCTTAATTCGCTCATTTTTATCAAAATAGCGTCGCGAATAATCATAGCTTCAGCGCCAATATTTTCCGCTGTGTGGCGCGTAATCAAAGCTTCTTGCAGTGCGTCAGTTTTTATGTTGATTTGTTCTATTAAAACAGAGAGTTTTTTTAGCAAATTACTTTCGTAACTGCAAGGTATTGCAGCGTCTAATGTTTTTTTGGCAACTGCTGTTTGTGCCAATGCTAGTATATAATCTTCAATAGCTGGCATAATTTCCGTTTTAGCCATATCTACCATGGTATTGGCTTCGATAACGACAGTTTTGCAGTAATTTTCCAGTGTAATTTCATAACGAGAATGAATTTCTGCTTCGGAAAAAATACCGTGAGCAGTCAGCATAGCAATATTTTTATCATCAAGCAAATGAGGCAAACAATCGGCAGTGGTGCGATAATTGAGCAAACCCCGCTTTTCGACGGCTTCTTTGATCCAAGCATCATCATAGCCGTTACCGTTGAAAATGATCTTTTTGTGCTCTTTAATGGTTTGGCGGATCATTTCGTGCAGTGTTGATTCAAAATTCGTTGCTTTTTCTAATTTATCAGCGTAATTTTTCAAACTTTCAGCAACGGCGCTGTTGAGCATAATATTGGCGCAAGCAATGCTATTAGATGAGCCGAGCATACGAAACTCAAATTTGTTGCCAGTGAAGGCAAAGGGCGAAGTTCGATTGCGATCGGTAGTATCACGATTGAATTTGGGCAATACGTCAACGCCTAACTTCATTTGCATTTTGGCAACGCCGCAATATGGTGTATCGTTTTCAATGGCTTCTAATACAGCGTTTAATTCATCGCCCAAAAAAATAGATACCACTGCTGGTGGCGCTTCATTAGCGCCTAGTCGATGATCGTTGCCGGCGGTAGCCACAGCAATGCGCAATAAATCTTGATAATCATCGACCGCTTGAATAACAGCGCAAAGAAACAAAAGAAACTGTGCATTTTCATAAGGCGTTTCACCGGGAGAAAGCAGATTAACGCCGTTATCAGTAGCCATCGACCAGTTGTTATGCTTACCACTGCCGTTAACGCCGGCAAAAGGTTTTTCATGCAGCAAACAAACTAAACCATGCTTTGCGGCAACTTTCTGCATAATTTCCATGGTCAGCTGATTGTGATCAGTAGCAATATTAGTTGTTGTGTAAATAGGTGCCAATTCATGCTGAGCTGGTGCGACTTCATTGTGCTCCGTTTTGGCTAAAATTCCGAGCTTCCACAATTCCTCATTCAATTCTTCCATATAAGCTGCCACACGGGGTTTGATCACACCAAAGTAATGATCGTCCATTTCTTGTCCTTTGGGCGGTTTAGCGCCAAATAAAGTTCGTCCAGTAAAACGAAGATCGGAACGTTGGTCGTACATTTTTTTATCAATCAAAAAATATTCTTGTTCTGGTCCCACTGAAGTGCGTACATATTTAACGTGATCATTGCCGAAAAGACGCAGAATTCGCAACGCCTGTTTGTTGAGCGCTTCCATTGAACGCAAAAGCGGCGTCTTTTTATCTAACGCTTCACCGCCATAAGAACAAAAAGCTGTCGGAATACACAACGTTTTGCCTTTGATAAAAGCGTATGAGGTGGGATCCCAAGTGGTATAACCTCTAGCTTCAAAAGTAGCTCGCAGTCCACCAGAAGGAAACGATGAGGCATCTGGTTCTCCTTTGATCAGTTCTTTGCCGGAAAATTCCATGATAACGCTACCATCAGGTGATGGCGAAATAAAACTATCATGCTTTTCAGCAGTAATGCCTGTCAAAGGCTGAAACCAGTGCGTATAGTGAGTTGCGCCTTTGGCGATAGCCCAATTTTTCATTGCGTCGGCGACGGCATTAGCTACTGTGAGATCCAGCTGCGCACCTTCGTCAATAGTTTTTTTCAAGATTTGATAAACTTCGGTAGAAAGAGTCGCACGCATTACTCTGTCATCAAAAACCATACTACCAAAATAATCGGGTATCTTGTTCATAATCAAAAACTCCTTTTCATTTTAAAAAATAATAAAGGCAAAGACGTCTTTAATGATGATTTCATTAAAAGACGTCTTTGCCTTTTGGGGAAATATTGATTTGTTTTGTAGCAATTCATTAGAAAAATCAGCAACTAATGAAAAAACGTCTTTAAGGATCGCTAAACCCTTAAAGACGCCTTTGCCTTTATGTTTTGCATTATACAGCGATGAAAAGTATTTGTCAATCTTTTTTGCCAAGAATTTCAACTTTTATTATTTATGCAAACTTGCCAATGGATATCATTTTTTTACGACAATGTAATAAAAAATCGACTGACAGCAAATTTGCTTTTAGCTGGTTCATTATTGACTTTTGATAGGCTATCCACTGGATTAAAATGAAAATGGCAATAAGAGATTAGCTAAAGGCCAACCAATAGCAAAAAACATAATCAGAGAAAAAACAAAATGGCTGAAACCTTGAATATAAGCATGTTTTTTCTCCATAGAGCCTTCGCCAAACATTAGCGCGGAAGTATAACTTGCCGCTGGTGTGGCAAGAGCTGCATTTAGAACAACAATTAAGCCAAAGAAAATGACGTGTGGATTACCACCCATTTGTGCGTACATGGGACAGAGCAAGGGAATAAAGACAACCATCAATACAAAATTGTGTACGACTTGTGTAACCAAACCTAAAATAATTAAAGCGGCAACCAAGAATAGCGCTGAAGACATCTGCATCAAGATAGGCGTTACTACCGACATAATAGAGGGCATGATCCCGCATTGTTCAGCGTTAAAAGCATTTGCCAACGGTTCTGTAGCGACTAAAAGCCAGATAATATTCCAGACAATTCCTTTGGAAACGCCTTGCAGCGTGATAAACGGTTCGCCATTGCTTTTTTGATAAGCACACATAATGCACAATACTAAACAAAGCATACCTGTCAAACCCAAGCGAGCAAAGATTTGTGTAAACGTCCATTCTGTAGGGAATATATTAGGAACAAACATACCTACTAAGAAACCAATCAAAACTGCCAAACCGAATTTTTGCTCGCCAGTCATTTTTTGATTAGCGTCGCCTAGTGATTCTAGCTGATCTCCTAGGGCGGCTATTTCAGGATATTTTATTCGCAAAATGTATTTGACAAACAGCGTCCAGAAAATAATGTAAACGTTGGTAAAAATCAGCCACCATATGGTCCAACCGCCAAAAGAAACGGCAATGCCCGGCACTAAGGCGTCCATACCTTTGCTGAAGAAATTGAGCTGTACAATTGAGCCAGGATTGAAGGGCCAAACAAAGTTTGCCAAGATAAAAACCATAATAGTAAAGGGAACCATAATCATCGTGAATTTATTTTTCTTTTCGTAGCCAGCTTTTTCTGACATAACGCGAAACATACTCCAAAGTAAAAACAGTCCTGCTAGACCACAATGCAATAAAAACATCAGCTCAGCGGCAAACATACAACCAGCCATTAAAATATATGGTTTTCCTCTGAATAATTTAACAGTCATCAATTTATTAGCAATATAAGAAGTAAATTGTGTTTGAGCTACTGCTTCTGCAAATAAATAAGCCAATAAAGATTGTGATACTGACTGAAACGTCCAACCTGAAATAAATAATTCATGTGTAGAGTTAGCATAACCTGAAATACCTAATGCTAACAAAGCAATTAAACTGGGCCAATCCAGCGCGATAAATAACCATCCGTAAACAGCACCTAAAAAAGCACCCAGTACTTTCATACCAACTTCGCTAATTTGGGCAAAGGGAGGTAAAAAACCAAATCCGAACGTAATAAGTAAAAAAATAACGATGTGTATATAATATAGCGTATTTTTTTTCGTCGACGACATAATATCCCTCCTAAAAATGCAATTTTGTATAGTCTAATAAACTATAGTTTTTTAGACAGCAAAAAAGGAGCTGAGAAACGGCGAAACTTCGTCGTTTCTCAGCTCAAAATTAACAATCTATCAAACTATAAATTGTTAGATAAGAATACAAAGTATTTTTATCTGATGATCATGTTATCTATAGCTCATTTTTCCAAAATTTGATAAACTGGTGCGCCTTCGCATTGAGCAGGCATACGAACACCACCTAAAACAGCTACCGTTGGCGCAACGTCGACTTCGCGAATAATACGATCAGTAACATAATCTTTTTTTACATTGGGACCGGCGGCCATAAAAATCGGCGAAACGGAAGTATCCGTATAACCAAAATAAGTAGAAATAGAATCGCCGTGAATACGGTTAAAACCTTCTTCATTGAAATAAATAATATCACCGCAGTTTTCGCCGTCTAAGCCAAAATGTGCAGCTTCTTTACGACGAATTGCTAAAGCGACGATACGTTTGCCATTCCAACGATAATTGTAAAGATCATCAATAATCTGGCGTTCCAATTCATATTGATCAGCTGGGTCAACAATACCTTCTGGGTTGCGTCCTTTCAGATTGATATAAATATAAATGCCTCGCTGAGCGACTGCTTTGGTTTTGCTCCAATCGATTTCGCGTAAGTCGTTGCCATCAGCATCTTTCTTCATAACGGTATAACCCAGTTCTTGCATGACTTTGATATTGACACCAAATGGGTCGCCAATAGCCACAATAGGTTCCGCTTCTTCTGCACAGACTAAACCATGGTCAGAAGTAATAATAATATCCCAGCCTTTATCCAATAAATGCATAAAGCGTCCTAAGTAACGATCAGTGTCAATATAGAAACGTTCCATAACATCTTGGAAAAGTTTTTCATCATAAAATTCTTTATGGGGACGATATTTTGCTACTTCCCAAAAAGTATGACCAGCAATATCAACATTGTGCAAATGAGAGAAAACAGCTTCATAACCATTGTTTTCAATCAAATAATTGATGCTGTTGCCTTGCCATTCGGAATAAGCTTCCCAAAGCGGTGCAAAAACTTCATTAGCACATTTTGCTGAATCGCCAATCATCATAGACACGCTGCGAAGTTCGCCAACATTTTCTCTAATTTGTGTGAGTAAGGATTTCGGATGGAATAACATATCATTGTCAATTTCCATTGCATTACCTAACCACAATTCTACATTAGAACCATCAGCGGCCAATTCAATTAAAATGGCTTGACGTACAACGTCAACTTTTTTGCCGTGTTTTGATACTGTATCAATAATATCGTTTACAACTTGACGCGGTGTATCAAGAACGACAAGTGGTTCTTCACTCTTTTTGGATTTGTAAATCGCTACTTTATCGTAAACACCTTGTGCGTTAGGAATGACTAAAACCGGACGACGTTCAGCGCCATTGCTGATAGGAATAGAAAATTCTTTAGCGCCAGCAGGTGCATTAACCCAGCCAGCCGCTTCCTTAATAGGCAGCGTTGTTTTAACTTCAGAGAATATTGGTTTGGCAGCACCAGCACCTTCGCCTTCGTTTTCATTCATAATCATGTTAGTCAATACTTTTTGTTTTAATGACATATCCAACCCGTTTTGACTACCATCTAACTCTTCGTTGACTTCTAAATCAGAAATAACACAGCCTGCTCCAGAATCATCGGTTTCTATTTCAGCGACATGAGCATCAGTAATAGTTGTTGAAGCTTCAATCCATTGTCCCCATTCTGCTGTTCCAACAGCAATATTGATATTGGAAGGTTGGGTGCCGTCAATAACATGAAGGTTCGGGCTATCGGAAGTTGGCGGCCAAGAAGACCCAGGCCAATGGAAAACTAAAGTCTTATGTCCTTCTTCAGCAAAGACATTCCATAATGGTTCGGCTTTGCAGTTGGTAGAATCGAAAGAATAAACTAATGTATCTAATTTAGTTGGATGAGGATTCCAGAAATCGGTAATACCATGTGTACCAGCGTAAGCGCCGGTAGCTAATGTTGTCCACATGGGCGGCGTGATAGTCGGCATAGCGCCTAGCATAACTAGATCTGCTCTAGCGGAACCTCGTTTTTTGAATTCTGTAAAATTAGGCATTACGCCTTTATCCATAAATTTCTTTGTTAGGCGCGGATCCAAACCGTCGACGCCTAGAACTAAAACTTTGTTTTGCATCATATCTCCTCCTGAATATTGATAACGATAGTAATCAGAAATATTGTTTTCAACCGGTTGAAGTGTTTCTGTCTTTATTATACAAGATTTTTATGATAAAAAAATCAGAATAAAACTGTTGAAAAAATTTTGCTACAAATTTTTTGGATACCTTTATGATTTTTAATCATTCACCAATTGTGGGTGTTAAAAATGGAAGATTAGTAGCGATTTCTAATTTTATCGCCAAATTGCTGCACCAAAAAATATTAACAAACGCGAAAAGTTTTGGGATAGTCGCACAGTATTTTCTAGAAGAAAATAAAAAATTCTTTTGATGATGTTTTCGTTTTTCATTGATGATTGATATGATAGCGCTGAAATATTCTGTACTACTATTTTATTTTGCTGATAGGTATGGTATAATGTGGGTTAATGGACGCGATGATATAAAAACGTTCATTAGGAAGGAAGATTTATCACATGAAACCTATTGTTGCTATTGTAGGTCGACCGAACGTGGGCAAGTCGACGTTGTTTAATCGATTAACAAACACTCGCTCAGCTATTGTTGAAGACACGCCGGGAATAACTCGCGATCGTTTATACCGCGATGGTCAGTGGAACAACAAAACATTTACAGTAATTGATACTGGCGGAATCGAAATCAATTCACAGGATTCGATGCTCAATTTAGTGAAAAAACAAGCGGATGTCGCCATTGACGAAGCTGATTTGATTCTTTTTATGACTGACGGTAAGGCAGGCGTAACGGCCGACGATGTAGAAGTAGCGCAGATGTTGCGCCGTACTAAAAAAGAAGTGATTTTAGTGGTCAATAAAATCGAAAATTATGAGCGTATGGACAATGTTTACGATTTTTACCAATTGGGGTTGGGAGAACCATTTCCCATTTCTGCTAGTCATGGTATGAATACTGGCGATTTATTGGACGCAGTAGTGGAAAAATTGCCGGCGGAAGTTGAAGAAGATCAAGAAAGTGATGTGATTAAAATTGCAGTAGTGGGACGACCTAATGTAGGTAAATCATCGCTAACCAATGCGATTCTGGGTAAAGAACGCTCTATTGTTAGCAATATTCCTGGGACAACGAGAGATGCTATTGATACTGCTTTTGAGCGGGACGGACAAGAATATATTATCATCGATACTGCTGGCATGCGTCGCAAAAGTAAAGTTTTGGATACTACTGAGCGCTACAGTGTTATTCGTTCGTTACGTTCCATTGATCGGGCAGATGTAGTTTTAGCGGTGCTTAATGCTGAAGAAGGACTGATTGAACAGGATAAAAAAGTGATTGGTTATGCTCATGAGCAAGGAAAAGGGATTATTGTCGTTGTCAATAAGTGGGATCTTATTGAAAAAGATGATAAAACATATCATACATTCGAAAAAACCATTCGCAGCGAATTGTTATTTTTGCAATATGCGCCAATGATTTTTGTATCGGCAGAAACCAAACAACGGGTCAATAAAATTCTGGAAGTCGTCAATTTTGTTGCCGAACAGCAAGTTTTGCGTATTTCAACCAGTGTACTCAACGAAATCATTCGTGATGCGGTTATTCTCAATCCACCGCCAACTGATAAAGGTCGCCGCTTAAAAATTCTTTACGTTACTCAAATCGACGTTAAGCCGCCAACGTTTGTGCTGTTTGTCAACGAGCCGGAAATTATGCACTTTTCCTATGAGCGGTATTTAGAAAATAAGATTCGAGAGAGTTTTGGCTTTACGGGCACCAGCATAAAATTTATCGTCAAGAAACGCAGTGAGGAAACATGATAAACTGGATTATTATCACCGTCATCGGTTATTTATTGGGAGCGATTCCATTCGGCGTTTTGATGGGCAAATTGTACAAGACTGACATTCGTCAACACGGCAGTGGCAATATTGGTTTTACTAATGTATGGCGAGTGTTGGGAATTGCTCCAGCAGCTATTGTGCTGGCTGGAGATTTTGCCAAAGGTTATTGGGCGACATGGCTGGGATTTTATTTTTTAGGTGAAGCCGGCGCTTTATGGGGCGGTGTAATGGCGCTGCTTGGTCATACAGCTAGTTGTTTTATCGGCTTTAAAGGCGGCAAAGGCATTGCTACTGGGGCAGGAATTATTGGGTTTATGTCGCCTTTGACTTTGTTGATTTGCTTGATTATCGTGGCGATTATTACGTTGACAACAAAGTACATGTCTTTAGGTACAATTACCGCTGCTGTATTAGTGCCAGTGCTTTTGTATTTGTTCCATAAACCGTTTTTGTATGTTTCAGGTATTACGATAGCTTGTTTGTATGTCGTTTATCGTCATCGAAGCAATATTAAGCGTTTGCTAAACGGAACAGAAAATAAAATTGGAAAAACTAAAGAAAGCTGAGGGAAATATAATGGAGAAAGTAGCTATTTTAGGCGCTGGTAGTTGGGGAACAGCGTTGTCAGTCTGTTTAGCCAATAATGACAAGTCTCCAACGCTTTGGTGTCGTAATGAAGAACAGGCTCAAGTAATGAAGAACAGTCATCAAAACAATAAATATTTACCAGAAGTTATTTTGGCTGATACGATTCATATCGTTACCGATTTATCAGAAGCCGTCGAAAATGCCGATTATGTTGTTTTATCTGTTCCTTCGCAAAGTATACGTGAAATTGCCCAACAGATTAAACCTTATTTAAAAACAAACGCTATTTTGATCAATACGGCTAAAGGATTGGAAGAAAATACGCATTTGCGTTTAAGTCAAGTAGTAGCAGAAGTGTTGTCTGGCAAACCTCATGAATTTGTAGCGCTTTATGGTCCCAGCCACGCTGAAGAAGTTGGCAGAGGATTGCCAACGGTAATTGTTGCTTCTAGCTTAAACCACGAAGCGGCAGCCAAAGTACAGGATTTATTCATGTCGCCAGTATTTCGTGTGTATACCGATGATGATTTAATCGGCGTAGAAATTGGCGGCGCTTTAAAAAATGTCATCGCGCTGGCGACAGGTATTGCGCTGGGGTTAGGTTTTGGCGATAATGCACAGGCTGGGCTTTTGACGCGGGGTATGCGTGAGATTTCTCGTTTGGGTGTTAAATTAGGCGCTCAGCATGATACGTTTTCTGGTCTTACTGGTATCGGTGATTTGGTCGTTACTTGTACTAGTATGCATAGTCGTAATCGTCGTGCCGGCATTGCTTTAGGACAGGGTAAAAAATTAGACGATATTTTAAAGGATATGGGTATGGTGGTGGAAGGCGTCACAACGACTAAAGCTGCCGTTGAGTTAGCGCGCAGTCTTAACGTTTCTTTACCCATCGCAGAGCAGATGTATGGCGTACTTTTTGAAAATGCTGATGTTCACGACATTGTTGGCAATTTAATGGGACGCAGCAAAAAAAGTGAAAAAGAAGATTTTTTATATTGATCAGGAGGGATCACCTATGGCTAGAATCTCAATCAAAAGAAGTTTTAAACTGTTGTGGAATTTGCCGAAAAGCATTCCTTTTGGTATCAAATTATTAAAAGATGAGCGTATTGCTTTCAGTAACAAAGCTATCTTTTTAAGCATCACGTTAGGTTATCTGATTTTCCCTTATGATTTGATTTTCGATATTCCTTTTGTCGGACGTTTTGATGATTTTGCTGTGTTTATGTTTATGTTTAATTGGTTTGTCAACCGAGTGCCCAAACATATTTTAAAAGAATATGGCTGGAATAGTTAGGAGATATCTATCATGATTATCAATTTTAACAAAGTGTCCTATTTCAGAAGCGGCAAAACTTTGCTGGATCATATTGACTGGCAAGTGGAGAAGGGCGAACATTGGATTGTTCTGGGTTTGAATGGTGCTGGTAAAACGACGCTTTTAAATATGCTCAATGGCTATATTTTTCCTTCTGAAGGAGATGCTGTGGTACTGGATCATGTTTTTGGGCAGACGATTATTGCTGATTTACGTCGTAAAATTGGTTGGATTAGCAATGCTTTGCAGCAGGATATCCCACCTAGCGATACGCCTCTGGAAATTGTTTTGTCTGGTAAATTCGCCAGTATTGGTTTGTGGGATATCGTTGAAGAAAACGATATTCAACAAGGTAAAAAAATTTTGGAAAAACTAGGCATCAGTCATTTAAAAGAGCGTGCCTACAGCGGTTTATCCCAAGGAGAACGACAAAAAGTTTTAATCGGTCGTGCGCTTATGGCTGATCCGCAGATTTTAATTTTTGATGAAGCCTTAAATGGCCTTGATATTTTTGCTAAAAAAGAAATCTGTCAAATGATTACTTCATTAGCTCAAGAAGATAAAACTATTATTTTTGTTACCCATAATACTGAAGAAATTTTGCCTATTTTTAATAAAGCTCTTTTGCTGAAAAATGGTCGTGTTCATTCGCAAGGTCCGCTTTCCGAAGTAATTATTCAAGAAAATCTGGAAGATTTTTATGGTCAGGATGTTGATGTTTTTGCTCATAACGGTCGATTTTATATTTCGGCTAAATAGATTTTTCTTCAATAAAAATGAACGATAAAAAAGAACTACGTTGTTGCTAAAATGATTAAAATTCATTTTAGTGACAACGCGGTTCTTTTTGGTTTCAGCCATTGATAGTTTCTGTAAAACTTAATAAAGTGTTATGCTACAATTTTTTCTTGGCTATTACCGTCTAGTATTAAAAAACAAGGTTAGTTACTTTAATACTCTAGCGCTTTGATACCGTTCTTCAGCATACGTCCAGTCAACCAAATGCCACCAATTGTCAATATATTCGCTACGCGTGGAGTGATACTGTAAATAATAGCTGTGTTCCCACATATCAAGATTGATAATCGGCGTTAGACGTGAGGAAAGAGGCGAATCTTGATTGGCAGTGACAACGATATCCAAATTAGCACTGGTATCAGCTACTAGCCAAACCCAGCCCGAACCAAAAACATCCATGGCATTGGATTTGAATTGTTTCTGAAAAAAAGCAAAAGAACCATAATAACGGTCAATAGCTTTTTTGAGCGTGCCAATAGGAAAATAATTGCTGCAAGGACACATACTGCTCCAATACAAATTATGATTATAAACGCCACCAGCGTTATTTTGCACAGCGGTGCGTATTTGTACGGGAAGAGCGTTATAATGTGCTACTAACTTTTCTAAATACCAATTTTGATAATGAGGATAGCGACTAAGAGCTTGATTAAGACTGTTGACGTAATTTTGATGGTGATTTTCGTAATGAATTTGAACAATTTCACTGCTCAAATGAGGTTCCAGCGCATCATACGCATAGGGCAAAGGCTCTAATTCAAAAGGATAATGGTTGTTCATGATAGTCCACCTTTCTAGGGAAAAAATAGTTCTGTCAAACTCAATAGATTTTGCTTTTTAAAATTGGCACTCCTATTTTCATTAACAGAATCAAAAAAATTGGATTATTGCTTGTTATTATAGATATGTTACATCAGTGAAAAATGTTAATGAAATTTTTGTTTATGGATAAGTAGGATCATAGGGTCTTATAATGTTATTCTTGCAGAAAATCATAATACATTTTTATCTCATAATTCGAACAAAATAAGGAATATTATTTGTGTATACGGCAAATTATGGTTATAATAGATTTATCAGGAAACAGCGGGGGATAGAGTCATGGCAAAAGAAAAAACTTATTTTTTCTGTCAAGAATGCGGCTACGAATCGGCTAAATGGTTAGGAAAATGCCCAAATTGTGGAAATTGGAATACATTTGCAGAGGAATTAGCGCCACAAAAGGCGAAAAATACTAAAGCGGCGCATTTACCCAGTGTGCCGGCGAAAAAGTTAACAGAGATAGATTTTTCTGAAGATAATCGTATTGATACGGGTATTGCTGAATTGAATCGTGTGTTGGGTGGCGGCTTAGTTCATGGTGAATTGGTGCTTTTAGCAGGGGATCCGGGTATTGGTAAGTCAACGTTGACGTTGCAGTTAGTAGCAACGGTAAAATTATCCCAGACTATTATGTATATTTCGGGCGAGGAATCTGTTGGACAAATTAAAATGCGCGCCGAAAGACTTGGCATTGATAAAAGCGAATTATTGCTGCTTTGTGAAAATGATATGAATGTTATTACCAACGAAATCAAACGTTATCAACCTAAATTGATCATTTTGGACTCTATCCAAACCGTTTATCTTCCAGAAATAACTAGCGCACCGGGCAGCGTCAGCCAACTTCGGGAATGCACTAATAAAGTTATGCAATGGGCGAAAGGTTGGGGAATCGCTACTATTTTGGTTGGTCATGTGACAAAGGACGGCGCTGTCGCTGGTCCTAGAGTTTTGGAGCATATGGTCGACGCTGTATTGTTTTTTGAAGGAGAACGTCATTATCAGCATCGTGTGCTACGTTCTTTAAAAAATCGTTTCGGTTCGACGAATGAAATTGGTATTTTTGAAATGGCAGAAAAAGGATTGGAAGAAGTTAAAAATCCGTCTGAAGCATTTTTGTCTGAACGACCGTTGGATACGGCCGGCACCATTGTGGTTCCTTGCATGGAAGGTTCGCGACCGCTTTTAATTGAGGTGCAGGCGTTAGTAACTCCTAGCTTTTTTGGTCAGCCTCGACGTATGACAACAGGTTGTGATTTTAATCGCGTCACCATGTTGATGGCGGTATTGGAAAAACGTTTAGGTTTGCAGCTTTCTAATCAAGATGCTTATGTGAATATTGTTGGCGGATTGCGGGTAGATGAACCAGCAATTGATTTGGCAATTGCCGCTGCCATTGCTTCAAGTTTTCGCGAGCGAGCGGTTTATCGAGATGTGGTGGTTTTGGGTGAAATCGGTTTGACGGGTGAATTAAGGCAAGTTAACCATTTGCAAAGGCGTTTGAGTGAAGCGGAAAAAATGGGCTTTGCCAAAGCAATCGTACCAGCGGGCAATTTGCCTAAAAATCACCAGCTGGCTATCGAAATTATTACAGCAAAAAACATTTCGGAAGCGCTTTCTTTCATATTGGAGGGATAAATCATGGATATGGATCTGGATAACAGCCGCGAGCTGTTGGATATTTTAAAAATAACCGCTCCGGGGACTGCTTTGCGGGAAGGGTTGGATAACGTATTAAAAGCTAAAACTGGCGGACTTATTGTACTTTGTGATAATGATAAAATCATGTCTTTAGTGGCTGGCGGCTTTCATTTAGACTGTGAATATTCACCAGCGCATTTATATGAATTAGCAAAGATGGACGGTGCCATTATTATGAATAAAGAAGGGAATCGTATCATTTATGCTAATGCCCATTTGAACCCCGATCAAGATATTCCTTCGGAAGAAACAGGCATCAGGCATCGTACAGCGCAAAAAGTGGCTCGTCAGACTAATGAATTAGTCATTGCTATTTCCCAAAGACGCAATATCATTACGCTTTATAAAGGGGATATCAAATACTTCAGTAAGGATATGGCAGTGCTTTTAAGCAAAGCTAATCAAGCGGTACAAACCTTGGAGAAATATAAAAATGTATTGGACGAAGTGTTGAACAATCTATCTGTATTGGAATTTGACGGTATAGTTACTTTAGTAGACGTCGCTAAAGTGTTGCAGCGAGCAGAAATGTTTGTGCGTGTAGAAGAAGAATTAACCAAATATATTTGCGAGTTAGGTACAGAAGGACGTTTGGTTAAAATGCAGGTAGAAGAATTGATTTCTAATGTGGCGAACGAAGAATTACGTACCATCAAAGATTATCAAAATTGGGGCGAGGATAAAGAGCCTAAAGACATTCAAAAACGATTGCGGAGTTTTAATTCGGAAAACTTGCTGGATTTGGAGCGTATCGTGCAAGAATTAGGTTATAGTAGTTTATCAACGAATAATGAAGCTACTTTTTTGGTAACAAAGGGTTATCGTTTGTTAAATAAAGTGCCTCGGTTACCGGGGCAGGTTATCAATAACTTGGTGAAACATTTCAGCAACTTCAGCAATATTTTACAGGCTTCTATTGAAGAATTGGACGACGTTGAAGGAATCGGCGCTGTACGCGCTAAAAATATTCGTGATAATTTGCGACGTTTAAGGGAGCAAAGTTATTCAGAAACGCATTGGCAATAGCGTAAGAAAAATGTAAGGATTCTTTCACAAAATGATGAGCAAATTGTTATCTTTTCCCTATATCCTTGCGCTATAATAAAAAGGAAGAAGCCATATGTTGGCGAAAGTTTTATTGAGAAGGTTCGAAAGGAGGTGAAATGAATGCTGATGCAGAGAATCTCGCAAATTACTTTAGGAGCTTTGGGTGTGCTAGGCGGGTTGTATGGTGGAAGATTTCTTTATGACAACGTATTAGTATTGATGGGATGGGGCAAAGGTTTGGAGTTGGCAGCGATTATTTTGCCAGCAGTATTGTTGGGCCTTGTTGGCTTTTTGATCGCAAAACCGCTTTTGCGCCATTCGGTCGCTATTGCTAGATCCTTAGAAAGAAATCTTCAAAAAATGCCCATTCAGGATTTAATGGGAGGGGCATTAGGTTTGATCATCGGACTCATAATAGCCACTTTTATTGGTTACGCTTTTGCAAGAGTACCGTTTATCGGCGCTTATGTACCTATTGTAGCCAGCATTATGTTTGGTTATTTAGGTTTGAGTGTAGGTGTCAGAAAACGTGAAGAACTTGCAAGCTTGTTTGGATTTTTAAAACGGGATCGCGATAAAGAGAAGGCAAAAGAAAGAAGTAAAGTCGCCGCTGTTGGTCGCTGTAATCGTCCAAAGGTATTAGACACTAGCGTTATTATTGACGGACGTATTGCTGATATTTGCAAAACTGGTTTTGTCGAAGGACCGTTGGTCATCCCGAATTTTGTATTAGAAGAATTACGACATATTGCTGACTCATCCGATGCACTAAAACGAAATCGCGGTCGCAGAGGGCTGGATATTCTCAACAAGATTCGCAAAGAATTGGATATTGAGGTGCAGATCTCCAGCCGTGATTTTGAAGACATTGCTGAAGTCGATGATAAATTGGTCAAATTAGCGCAAGAATTGCATGGTTGTGTGGTGACGAACGACTACAATTTGAATAAAGTTGCCGAACTGCAAGGTGTCGTTGTTTTGAATATCAACGAATTGGCTAATGCTATTAAACCGGTTGTTTTGCCGGGTGAAGAGATGAATGTTTTAATTATCAAAGATGGTAAGGAACAGAATCAAGGAGTAGCATATTTAGATGATGGGACGATGATTGTCGTTGAAAATGGACGGCGTTTTATTGGCGAAAACAAACAAGTGATTGTTACCAGCGTTATTCAAACGAACGCTGGTCGTATGATTTTTGCTAAACCGGAAAATGATTGATAAATAGGTGATTGTAATGAAAACAACAGCCATTATTTTGGCAGCTGGCAGTGGCAAACGTATGCAGGCAAAAATCAATAAACCCTATCTCTTGCTTTTGGGAAAACCCGTTTTGATGCATACGCTGGCGGCTTTTGAGCACTGTGATGCTATTGACGAGGTCGTTATTGTTGCCAAACGTGAAGAATGTGCTTATTGTCATGAGGAAATTGTTATCAAAGGCGGTTTTCATAAAGTAATCGCTATAGTAGCTGGCGGTGCAGAGCGACAAGATTCTGTTTATCAAGGTTTGTTAGCAGTCAAAGATGATTGTGAGTTGGTGGTCGTGCATGATGGTGCACGACCCCTTATTACGCCTGAACAAATCAGTAACACTATTGCTGCTGCGGGCGATTGCGGCGCTACCTTGGGCGTTCCCGTTAAAGATACCATCAAAGCAGTTGATAAAAATCAGCATATTTTATTTACGCCTCCGCGTGAGAAACTTTGGCAAGTACAAACGCCGCAAGCATTTTTAAAGGAACAACTGATACTAGCTTATGAAAAAGCGCAAGCCGATCATTATAATGGTACTGATGACGCTTCCTTAGTGGAATATAACGGCGGTTGTGTCAAAATGGTATTGGGCAGTTATGATAATCTTAAAATTACGACGTCAGAAGATATTATTATGGCAGAAGCATTTTTGACTATACGACAGAAAGAAGGAAAAGCGCTATGCAGCGAATAGGTTTTGGCTATGACGTTCACCGATTGGTTGCTGAACGACCGTTAATTTTAGGCGGTGTTACAGTTGATTATGAATTGGGATTGCTAGGACATTCTGATGCTGATGTTTTAGTGCATGCTTTGATGGACGCGCTTTTAGGTGCGGCAGCACTTGGCGATATTGGCACCCATTTTCCTGATACGGATGAACAGTATCGTGGAATATCTAGCCTGATTTTATTGGAGAAAGTGGCGCAGCTATTGAGGGAGCATAAATTGGCAATCAATAATATCGACGTTACCGTCGTGGCGCAAAAACCGAAACTAGCGCCGTATATTGTTCAAATGCGTTCCAATTTATCTCATAGTTTATCATTATCGCAAGACGCTGTCAGTATCAAAGCTACGACAACAGAAGGTTTAGGTTTTACTGGGATTGGTGAAGGAATAGCAGCTTATGCTGTTTGTTTATTGGAACAGAAAGAAAAATAAAAATTTCGGAGGGAAATATTGTGGAAAAATTTAGAGTAAGATTTGCGCCGAGTCCAACGGGACCGCTGCATATCGGCGGCGCTCGTTCGGCATTATTCAATTATTTGTTAGCCAGAAAGAACGGCGGTGATTTTATCGTTCGAATTGAAGATACAGATTTAGAGCGTTCCAGCCATGAATCGGAAGAAAATATTTTTGCATCATTGGCATGGCTAGGGTTGGATATGGATGAATCAATCGTCAGCGGTGGTGATTATGGTCCTTATCGACAAACCGAACGTTTAGCAATTTATCAACAGTATACAGAAGAATTGCTGAAACGAGGTTTAGCGTATTATTGTTTTTGCAGCGAAGAAGATATTGCCAATGAACGGCAGGCAGCTATGGATAAAGGAGAAGTACCGAAATACAGCGGAAAATGTCGCAATTTGAGTACAGAAGAAGTAGCAGAACGCATAGCAAAAGGCGAGAAGCCTGTAGTACGATTTAGTGTACCACATGACCAACGCGTCGTAATTGATGACGCTGTACGTGGCAGAGTTGTTTTTGAGAGTGAAGGGATTGGCGATTTTGTTATTGTTAAATCGGACGGAATTCCTACTTATAATTTCGCAGTTGTTATCGACGACCATCTGATGGCCATTAGTCATGTTATTCGTGCGGAAGAACATTTATCTAATACACCACGGCAAGTGCTTTTGTATGAAGCTTTTGGCTGGCAAGTACCTCAATTTGCACATATTTCGTTGATCTTAGGCGAAGACCACAAAAAAATGAGTAAGCGTCATGGGGCAACTTCTGTAGTCCAGTATCAGGAAATGGGTTATTTGCCAGAAGCAGTTTTTAACTTTTTAGCGCTTTTAGGGTGGTCGCCGGGCGGTGAAGATGAAATTATGTCCAAAGAAGAAATTATCGCTAAATTTTCTTTAGACGGCGTAGCGAAAAATCCAGCAGTTTTTGACATGGAAAAATTAAAATGGCTTAATGGCAACTATATTCGCCAAAGCACACCGGAGCGAATTACTGATTTAGCAATTCCTTTCTTGCAAAAAGAAGGCTATTTACCGACAGAAATTACTGATGAGCAACGTCATTGGGTGAATTTGATTGTCCAAGCAGTTCAGGAAAAAATTCATACCATCAACGAAATTGCCGATTTTATGCCGCTGTTTGTAGATGAAACAGTAAATATTGTCGATGAAGAAGCCAAATCTGTACTGCTTGATGAAGATGTGCCTATCGTTATGGCGGCTTTTCGCAATAAGTTAGCAGCCTTGGAAAATTGGGAAGCTGAGCAAGTAAAAAAGATTTTTAAAGAAATCAGCAAAGAAACTGGTTTAAAAGGCAAAAAAGTTTTTATGCCTATTCGCGTAGCGTTAACAGGACAGATGCATGGACCAGATTTACATTTTATTATTCCTATTCTGGGTAAAGAATTAGTTGCCGAACGATTAAAGCAAACGCTTGGCGAATAGTGTTAACGATGGTAATCAAAATAGCGTAAAAGGAGTTTTGTCAATGACTCAATATGATTTTGATCAGGTTGTCGATCGCAAAGGAACTTTTAGCTTGAAATGGGAAAATATTGCTTTGGCTTTGCCGACAGCTAGTGACGATTGTTTGCCTTTGTGGGTAGCCGATATGGATTTCCCTTGTGCGGAGCCGATTATTAAAGCGTTACATGAACGGGTCGATCGTTTAATTTTTGGCTACAGTGTACAAAGTCATCCTTCGTATTATGCAGCAGTTACTGGATGGTTTCAGCGCCGTTTTAACTGGCAGATAGATCACGATGATATTTTCTTTTCACCGGGTGTGGTACCAGCTATTGGTTTTTTGTTGGAAGCGCTTTCCGAAGTTGGCGATGGTATTATCATCCAACCGCCGGTTTATTATCCTTTCGCCAAAAAAATTAGTGAATATGGACGTACAATCGTAACTAATCCGCTAATTTATCAAGATGGTCGCTATACGATTGATTTTGCTGATTTGGAGGACAAACTCAGCCAGCCCAGCAATAAAGGGATGATTTTGTGCAGTCCGCATAATCCGGCTGGTCGTGTTTGGACAAAGGAAGAATTATGGCAAATAGCTTCGCTTAGCGAGAAATATCAAAAATGGATTATTTCTGATGAAATTCATTGCGATATTATTCGCTGTAATCAGACCCATATTCCATTAGAAAAAGTGTATCCTCAGTATAAGGAGCATATTTTTACTTGTACAGCGCCCAGTAAAACCTTCAATTTAGCTGGTTTGCAGCTGTCTAACATCATTATTCATGATGCGCAGGTTAAAGACTATTGGTTTCATAACGTTATCAATAAAGTAGGATTGTCTTCACCCAACGCTTTTGCTATTGTCGCTGCTATTGCGGCCTATAATGAAGGTGAAGAATGGTTGGAAGCGGTAAAACGATATCTTGATGACAATGTTCGGTATGTAGAAGAATTTGTACAGAATAATTTGCCGAAAATTAAAGTTGTTCCTTGTGAAGGCACTTATTTGATGTGGCTGGACTTTTCAGCTTATGGTTTGCAAGCTGATGAATTGGAGAAAATGATGCAAAAAAAAGCCAAAGTAGCGCTTGATGAAGGGTATATTTTTGGCGAACAAGGCGCTGGTTTCGAACGAATCAATATCGCTTGTCCACGAAGCATTTTGATGGATTGCATGATGCGGATTAAAAATGCTTTGAGTAATGTTTGACAGCTATCTGGTTTATTTCTACTAATTAAAGCATATCAATAAAAATAAGCGGTGAGTTTCAACAAAAGAACTCACCGCTTATTTTGTTTGCTTTATTACTAACAATGACTTTTATAAGTTTATGACAGCGTAATGGTAAAAACAGTTTTAGCGTCACCGACAAAAACGATGTATCCCTTTTCTGGCAGAATAGTGGTATTGGTTTTAGCGACATAACGATTAAACAAACAATTGCCATCAGCGTCATAAATGACAAAAGTACTGTTTTCTGGTGCATTGACGGTAATGGTGCGATTAGATATCGATTCATCAAGGTGATACCATTGAGCATAGCCGTCATTCGCAATAGTAACGATAGTATCGTCAGATAAATACGAAAAACTATCTTCGCTAATAAAAAGATTGTTTCCATCATTAAGATATTCAACGCCGTTTTTGGTTATAAAGGTAAGCTCTTTTAAATCACGTCCATAAACGCCGGGAATTTGAAGAACACTTTTCGTTTTGCTGGCATTTTCAATTAAACTACTGCCTACATAACCAGATAATTCATCAATAAGCGAAATAGTATAGAATGGTTGAGCGTATAGTTGCGACGAGTATTTTTCGTTAACAACATAATAAGATTTGCCGTTTCGTTCTTGCCAAATCCTTTGTACGGCTTCTGCTACAGGCTGTGCTTCTAGCTTTTGTCCATTGTATTGACTGCTTTGACCAATACCCAAGCCGTAAAGAAAAGATGGTCCTTCTAATTGCAGATATGTTTTTCCGTTTTCTTCTTGTGTAAATTTTATACTAACTAAACCAGTGCTATCAGTAAAAATTCCATCACGATTGTATACATAGCTTTCAGAATAATCGGAACGGTTGGGAATAGTAATCAAAAGTTGTCCGTCATGAGTAATATCGACGCGCATCACGCCGCCGAAATTACCATAATAACCGCTGTATTGCATCATTTCTTCTGGCATAACACTTAATGGTGCGGTAATAGCACTTTCTGGTTCAACTGTCAACTGTTGTACGCGAGCTAATAGTGCTTTTTCTTTGTCGCTGTTTAATGCATCAGAGGGCAATTCTCCACTTTGCACCAGAGCGGTCAGCAGTAATTTTTCTGCAAACATTTGCGCATAGACACTGTTGCCGCCGGAAGAAAGTACAGCTACCGCCATATTATGTTCAGGCAAGACAGTTAAATAACCATGAGACAGCAGTGTATCACCGCCTTTACCGATCAATGCAATAGCGTAAGGCAGGAAATTTTGTCCTTTAGTACGATCCCAGCCCAAGCCATAGCTGAGATTGTCATCGTTACCATCGGGCCAAAGAATTTGGTTATAAGATGGTTTGCTTGTCAATTGAGCGGATTGAGTGGTCAAAATTGTGTTTATAGTATAAGGCTTTGCCATAAAAATCTGCGCAAAGTGACATAAATCTTCAGCAGTAGAATAAATGCCGCCAGTACCAATAATGTTGACAGTATCCTGTGGAACAACAGTAGTTTGATAATACTTAGCCATGCGCTCAACAGGCAATTCATCTTGCGGAGTTAGCGTATTATTTAATCGTAGCGGGAAAGTAATTTTTTGTCGCAAATAATTACTAAAAGTTAAACCGCTGACTTTTTCGACTAGAATTTCCGCCAGCGTAAAGCCGTCATTGCAGTAGACGGAATAAGCGCCGGGATCTGCTTTTAAACGTTGTTGTTTAAGCGTTTGAAGAAAAGTGTCATGATTTATTGTGTCATTATCGTCATATAAAAAAGCATTATTCAAAGAAGAACCCATTAGACCAGAGGAATGGTTTAATAACATACGAACGGTAATATTTTTATAACGTTCATCAGCCATGGTAAATTCGGGAATATACGTCGTCACCGGTTTATCCAACTGAACAAGTCCAGCGTCGACCAGCTGCATAACGGCAACCGTGGTGAAAATTTTACTAATTGAGCCAATACCATAAAGCGTGTTTGTTGCTACTGGCGTTTGTTTTTCTTTATCTTGCCAACCAGCTCCTCCCGAAAGGATAATCTGTCCGTCTTTAATCAAAGCATATTGGACGCTATCAACGTTATATTGTTCCGTTAAGAGTTTTGCTGTTTCATCTCCAAGCGCACTTAAAGATTGCGTTTCAGTTACTGGCGTAGTAATATCGGCAAAAACAGTTTGTTGAGGAAAAATAAAAAATGTCATAACGAGCAAACAAGCTATAAAATTTCGTTTCATTATTACCATTTCCTTTCTATATATCATTGGGTTATAGCGCAATAAATTTATTGTATCATTGACTATGAATTTTAGCAATGGCAACGAATGGTCTTTAAGAAACTTTTAAAAAAACATTTGAGCGGTAAGTTTTATGTTAAAATTTAGGAACACTATGTAAAGCAAGCAGGGATTTTTTTGGCACAAAGCGAAATAATAGGCAAGGAGATGCGCTAATGAAAGATTTTTGGATTAGAATAGTGGCTGTAATGGTATTGCTGGGCGTCATGCTGAGCAAATTTCTTTTATTTGCCACCGTGTACGGTTGTTTATTTACGCTTTTGGGATTTCATTATACGTCTGTTACGGCCGTTTTGGCGTATTTTGCTTTTTATCTGGTTTTGAATATGCCTTTAAATATTGCAGTCAAAAGTTTTATTACAACACTATTTGTGCAGGGTTTGATTAGACAGCCTGTCTATATATATGCCTGTTTGGATGTCATAATCAGTACCACATTGTTTTATACGGTTGGTCAGCTACTAGAAGAAATCAGTGTGACCCTACTATCTTGTTTAGTGTTTTCTTTATCATTAACCATTTATCATTATCTTTTTAAAAATAATTGAAAAATGATTTGTTGAAAAGGGAAATTGTCTTATGCACAAATCGTTTTTTTAACGCCATCAATTGAGGAGTGAAATAAGGAAGCCTTGTTAAAGAAATTATAACTATAAAAAACGCTACGTCTGTTATTTTGACTTAGGATTTGTAAAAAATTTCAAAAATAGTATTTTTCCTCTTGCAATACAGACGAAAAAACGATATAATAATGACGAAATAATAGATGTTATTTAAAAAGTGATTATTGATATTTTATAATCTTAGTTAGGATAAAAAAGATTGAGCGGGAGGAAGGCTATTGTTAGTAGAGTGGTTAGTAAATTTTTTTGATTGTCCTGATAATGTAAGGGGGATAAAGTAACATTGGGCGAGAATATTTTAGAAGCGCTATTTAATGGTGAAATTGATCCTTTGCAAAATTTTAGTTTAACTCTGCCAGAATATCGTAAAATTGCTGAACGGTGGTATGAAGATGAACAACAATTTATGCAGAGTTTGACAGAAGAGCAATGCGTGGCTTTTGAGCTTTTGATGGAAGGTCATTTGGCATTGAGACCGCAAGAATTATGTAATTCATTTATTGATGGATTTAAGTTAGCGGTAAAGATTATGGCAGAAGTGTATAATCGTTAAAGATAATTTTGCGTTATAATTTATGATAAATAAAATTTCTGTAATAATGAGTACGTAAAAAAACGGTGTAGCGATATGCTAGAGCGTTTTTGTGAATGTATGAAAGTTTTCTGTAAATAATTTTAACAATAGGTCTTCTGTGATAAAATCTAAATCACAGGAGACCTATTGTTATAACAAGAAATAAAAAAACTGCAATTAAATATGATTGTTTTTTAAAACGCGTTATGATTGTTTAGTAAGAATGATTGTAAAAAGTAAACTATATATAGAAATTTGCTTTTAGTGATATAATAATCTGTATATTTATTTCAGAGCAATTCATTTATAAAGCCGTCATTTGATTTATCTAATGCAGTGACCAACTTAAGTTACGTTATTACACTGTATTATCATTGGCGTTCCAATTTTTTACTCTGTTTCTTTGACTTATTCAGATGCAGATGTGAATAGTTTGGCTATATCATAATGAATATGATTTCATAATATGCAGGGGATATTTTGCAAGTAATGAGGATGTTTAAAAAAATTATTTTTTATGTCATTATTAAGATTGTTATTTTAATAAGACAGCAAATATTTTGTTAAGCACATGATATCAACCAAGAAATTAAAATGCGAGCGCAAATAAAAGTATTTTCTGTTTATAAGTAAGTCCTGATACCAAATTTCTGCTTATCATAATTGAAAATTAAGCAAACAAAAACGTCGTGCTGTTTTATAGGCACGACGTTCTTTAAAAATTTCATCAGAATCTTGCCGGTCGTTAGCCATTGGTTTTTCTTGCTAACGGATCGTCTTTAAAGAAGTAAATAATAGGCACACAAAAAATTAAAATAATCAACGAATAAAATGTCACGTCATTGATTGATGAACATAAAATTTGTCGTTGAGCATCTGCGCTATTTAAAGTAGCGCCCATATTATTGGCGGTGTGATACATGATACGTAAGCTATAAATAAGAGTAAAGATGCTTACTGATAACGTTGAAATAACTTGTCTAGTCCAGCCAATCATGGAAGAAGCATGTCCTACCAAATGCTGCGGCACAGCCGCCATACCGAAATTGTTGATTAAAGGTGTCATCAAGCCAATACCAGCATAACGTAACGATAACCATAGCGAAACACCTGCTACAGTCGTCGTCAATGTGAAACGGCTTAATTCAAATGTACTGCCTAATAAAATTAACATTGCTATAAAAATAACGCCGCGAACAGAGAATTTCCCTCCTAATTTTCCTGCAATAGGGGAAGCAAGCGCCATTACTAAAGAAGGAAACAGCAACACTAGGCCGGAATGAAGGGCGTCCATACCCATTACATTTTGCAAAAATAACGGCATAAAGAAAGGTGATAAACAAGTAGCGATGGCTGTACTGGAATTCATGATTACACAGTAGGTAAATTTGCTGTATTTAAAAACGCGAAAATTTAGCATTGGCTTTTGAATTGACAACTCATGCTTGACAAAAAAGATTAACGACAACGCACCGATAACGATTAAACCTATTGTTACCGGCGATGTCCAGCCTAAATCGCCGCCTTTGTTAAAACCTAATAAAAGACCTACTGTGCCTACTGCGGCGGCAACAAGTCCTAGTAAATCTAATTTTTGTTCACTACTGATAATTTTTACAGGAACAAAACGCCACGCTAAACCTAAACAAATAAGACACAGAGGAATATTCAGCCAAAAAATAGATGGCCAAGTAAAAAAGTTTAATAACACGCCTGCCAAAGAGGGACCGATAGCTACACCTGCTGAAACAGACATAGAGGTAATAGCTGTAGCCATCAATTGTCGTTCGCGAGAAATAAATTGATAAATTAACGTCGATGTTACTGGCATAATAATTCCGCCAGCAACTCCTTGCAGAATTCGAAAAGCGATGAGCATCTCAATAGTTTGCGAAAGCGCACACGCCACAGAAACTAGTGCTAATAATCCAAGACCAACGAGATACATAACCTTGTTGCTGTATTGGTCGCCCCAAAAACCGATTAGTGGCGTTATAAGTCCTGTAGAAAGCATATAGCCTGTCACAACCCATTGTACGGTTGTGATGGGCGCATTAAATTCTAACATAAATGTGGGCAAAGCAATATTGATAGTTGTTGAATTAAGCAATGCCACCAGACCGCCCAACATGATAGTAAAAATCAGCATATTTTCTTCATGACGGGAGAATTCTTTTTGTTCTTCCATATTATAATTCCTCTCCTTTGTTTCAAGTATAGTTATACGATGTATGGATGGATTGAAAAGTCGCTTATTTCTTGTAGATAACGGCTTTTGGTAGTAAAGCAACTGTATATTCATGCTATACTACACTAATATTTGATATTGCGCAACATTTTTTGTGAATTTTCTTAAGCAATTTCAATTAAATGTTTAAAATATCGATGTTGAAAAGATTTCATTTCTAAAATTTATTGCTAACGCATAAAATAAAAAAACAACGAAAATTTTGTAGAAATTTTTGCAGGAATTTGTGTGTTTAAGAAGAATTGTATAAATACATTTAATGTGGAAATGACAAACAACAAGGGGGAAGATCTATGTTAATCAGACAATGTGCCGGTGGTGTAGTATTTCATGAAGATGATGTATTTTTACTAAAAAACGATAAGAACGAATGGGTTTTGCCTAAAGGAGTCATTCGTAACGGTAAGATAGCTAATGAAGTTGCCATTGCTAGAGTGCGTTATGAAGGCGGTGTTGACGCAAAGATTATTGATTCGGTGGGCGAAACTTTATACGAGTTTTATTCTAATACTAGAAAATGTCCGGTACGTAATAAAATTCAGTGGTTTTTGATGGAAGCGGACAGCGGAGATTTTTCTGTCAATAAAATGGAAGATTTTACTGATGGCGGATTTTTTCATATAGACGAAGCTATAGAAAAAATAACATATTCTCAGGATAAATCGCTAGTTAGCTTGGCTTATCGCAAGTATCAAGAGTATCAAAAAAGTGAAGCATGATGTAGTAAATTACCCATGAACGACGAGTCATGGGTAATTTGTTTGCACAAAAAAGCCACACGCTTAGCATGTGGCAAAAGATAAATATAAACATACGTTGTAAGAAGATTGGCAAGAAATTTTTTATCATAGTAATATCAATAATGCTAATGACAAATTGATAATTTTTTTATCATATCATTGTCAGAGTCAGCCTCTATCTGACGTCCCATCTTTTGATATAGTTGGCTGCGTTTGCGATAGCCGTCTATATCCTTAGGATCAATTTCTAGTGTTTTGTTTAAATCATTCAATGCTTGTTCATATTGACCCAAAGCGCTATACACCATTGCACGACCTTTATATGCGTAGGTATAATAGCTGTCGCGTGCTAATGATTCGTTAAAATTTTCCAATGCTTGGTCGTATTCTTCTAATTTGTAATAAATATTACCAACGTCTTTATAAACAATAGCGGCTGAATGTGGCGATAGCGCCAATACTCGTTTTAAGCCTTTTAAAGCTTCTTCAAAATTTTCTTTGTCGCTTTCGATAAGGGCTTTATCCCAAATAGCCAGCGCATAATTGGGATTGATGGTCAAAGCGGCTGTATAATCGTCAAGAGCTTTGTCAACTTCTGATAAATTCAAATAACATAACGCTCGATTGTAATAATAAAATTCATTGTCACATTTTAAGGTAATGGCTTGTGTGTAGTCTTTGAGCGCTAGGCGAAATTGCTTTAAGCTGTGGTTATATACATTGGCGCGATAAAAATAGCCTTCCGGCTGGCTATCATCCAGTGCGATTGCTTCGCTAAAAACCTTAACGGCTTCTTCATACTGCTCTTTATTTTTTAGATCAATGGCTTGTTTGATAAGCTCTTGATAAGTCACAATAGTTTTCCTCCTTTAGGAATGAAAAATTTTTTCGCTGAGTTTTTGTGCTGTCGGTGTTATAGCAAGTCCACCTCGTGCCGTTTCACGTAAACTAGCAGGTAGTGCGTGTCCTACTTCATTCATAGCCATAATTACTTCATCAACAGGAATGGCGCTTTCGATACCTGCTAAAGCCATATCGGCACATGTCAAAGCTAAAGAAGCGCCCATGGCATTTCGTTTGGCGCAAGGGACTTCTACCAAACCAGCTACTGGATCGCAAACTAACCCCAATACATTTTTGATTACCATAGCGGCAGCATGAGCGGCTTGTTGGGGTGTTCCGTCAGCTAATTCAACGGCGGCAGCGCTAGCCATAGCGGCAGCCGAACCACATTCTGCCTGACAGCCACAGACAGCGCCAGCAATGGAAGCTTTATAAGCGATAACCGTACCGAAAATCGCTGCGGTAAATAATCCCATTACCATATCTTCGTCTTTTAGCTGACGTTGTTTCTGGATAGAAAGAAAAACTGCTGGTACAATGCCACAAGAACCAGCAGTAGGGCACGCCACAATTTTACCCATAGCGGCGTTGACTTCAGCTACCGCTAAAGCAAAGCTGACTGTTTCAGCCGTCATAGCGCCTGATAAAGGATGTTTTTGCTGGCTGTATGTATATAGTTTGCGCGCTTCACCGCCAATCAAATTTCCTTTGGAACGTTGCGGATTTTTAATGCCTTGTATGACGGATTCTTTCATGACGCGATAATTTTTCAGCATATCGTTTTTGATTTCTGTTTCCGGTCGTTCTTGATTTTCGCATTCATTTTTTAACGCAATAGTCCCAATAGTTTGATGCTGTTTTTCGGCTAAGGCAACTATTTGTTCGATAGAAATGATATCCATGATTTTCCTCCTATACTGGCGCAATAAACCGAACATCAACAATAGCTTTAAGCGACATTAGTTTTTCCACGACTTCGGCAGGTACCATTTCGTCAGTTTCAATGACCATATACGCTACCGTTCGCTTTTCTTTACGAAAGACTTTCATATAAGCAATATTGATATTATGATTAGCTAAAACGCTGGTAATTGCCTGAATGCTACCCGGCTGATCCCAATGCGTATTAACAATAGCTGGCAAGCGTCCTTCAATTTCTACTGGAAAACCGTTCAATTCGTTGATGAGTACTTTGCCGCCGCCAAGGGAAGAGCCAATCATAGTGACTTCACAACCAAAATGATTGATCATGATGAATTTTGCTGTATTGGCATGATAGCTTTCACCTAAATCATCGGTTTCGATTGTAAAATCTAAACCCGCTTCTTGAGCTAATTGGTCAGCGTGACGAATACGGATATCATCAGTATCAAAACCTAATATACCGCCTAGAATTGCTAAATCAGTACCATGTCCTTTATACGTTTGCGCAAAAGATCCGTGCAGAATAATGCGTACGGCTTGTGGCAGGCCGTCTGCCATGGCTCTAGCTAAACGTCCTAAACGAACAGCGCCGGCAGTATGAGAACTTGATGGACCAACCATAATCGGTCCGATGATATCAAAGCAGCTGTATGGATTCAACTGATGAACCTCCTGATTATTTTAACAAAATTTTAGGCTGTTGAGAAAACAGGATATGCTTTTCTCAATCAGCCCAGTTCTATTGGTTTAGCATGGCTTCCAATTGTCTTGCCGCAACGTCTTTCGGACATATTTCTTTAAAAATGATAGCATCCAGCGGTTGAATATAATGCTGTTCTTGAGGAGAAAGCGTTGGCGTTGCCATAAAGAATAAATCTTTTGCTAATTCCCTTACAGTTCCTTCGCCGTATTTGGTGTTCATACCGTTTTCCACAATATTGAGTTTAGCTGCGTCGATGTCAAATTGTTTAAAGTGTTGAACCAAATCATAAGTAGCAGCAAGCTGGTCAATATTGTAGAAAAGACCTTTGATCAAAGCAACAAAAGCCATGTTAAGCGGATAAGGCAGTGCGTCAACCATACTTAATTCAATGCCTTCTTCTGTAACACGCACATCAGCTTGGCACATATTGAGCATAGAAATTATATCATTATTGTTGATCGTTTTAGTTTCATAAGCATCACGATTGCTTGCGGCGCCGACATAGGCTGTAGCTTCCTTGGTATTTACAGCGACAGCGGGCATTTTGGCAATAAAATCAGCATATTGGTCAAATTTATAAACTGCATTCTCGTTCATTACGTTGCCGATGTAGCTGATTTTTTTGTCGTAATGATTTCTTAGTTTTACGGAACCGACATAACCTTTGTATAACGTGCCACTCCACATAGGGACATTATCAAATAACGCTGAAAATACTGGTGACAAAGCAGTTGCTACACGAAATTTTCGTTCAAAATCGTCAGAATGTGCATAATCAATCACAACGCGAACTGTAGAAGCAGCTTTTTCATATTCTAGGGCTTCTTTATTATCTGCTAAATATTGCTGCAAGTATTGATATTTGACCATTGGTACCACAGGTATATCTTCTGCTTTGCTCACTGGTTGATAGCCAATAGATAATAACATTTGCTTTCTTGCTTTTAATTCGTCAAACAATCCTTGTATAAAATCCAAATAAGCCTGATCAATTTCTTGTAAATGATCAGTTTTTGCCATTTGAAATTCCAATTGTCCGCCGCATTTTAAGAGAACTGTGGCTTTTTCTTTGCGAACGCCGATAATTTCATCTTCTTCGTAGATACCTTCCCAGCCGTTACGTTCCATATATTCCAATAAACTGGCAATGCCGTCTTCTCCATCGTATTTTACTGCAGTTAAATCGGTATTATAAACTAAAAAATGACCAAAAGCTGCGCCGACTTGAAATTTTTCCGGTTCTACAGATTGCGCTTTTAAAAATGATGCGATTTGTTCTTTTAACATTGATAACTCTCCATTTCTTTGGGATATTCTGCTACTATATAGTATCATCTTAACCGAAAGATTAAAATACTAAACCGATATATTTTAATGATAAAAATTTTAACGGATTGATTTAATGTGCTTCCTCTAAAATGTTGATCAACAACTGATAATCATCTTTTAATTTGAAATATTCCTCTGCAATATTAAGCGCTGCCAAAACAGCTACATGTTTATAAGACAGCTGATTTTGACCGATTTGTCGCATCATGCTATCTACCATTTCCACAATTTCCATCATTCGCTGACGATCGTCGGAAACTTTCATAGTATAAGTTTCTCCGTAAATTTCTACCGACATTTTTAAATCTCCGTTTTCACCCATTGGCGCGCCTCCTTTAACTCAAATGAATATTCGTTTCTTTGTGTTGAGATTCCTGCTTTTCTATTGAGAGTTAGGAGAATATTTAACGTGAAATACTCAGTACGCCTTCAAAAACATTTTCAGCAGCGCCAGTCATAAAAATATGATTAGAATCTTCTGACCAGCTGATTTCAAGATCGCCGCCGTCTAAATGGATAGTAGCATTTCGTTCGGTTAACCCGTTTAAAACTGCTGCTGTTAAAGCTGCACATGCGCCAGTGCCGCATGCCAGTGTAACAGCAGCGCCTCGTTCCCATACCCGCATGCGCATTTCAGTGGGGCTGAGTACTTGCACAAATTCTACATTGGTTTTTTGCGGAAAATACGCACTATGCTCAATTTTAGGTCCCCATTTAGTCAGGTCTACAGTTTGTGCATTTTCGGTAAAAATAACACAATGAGGATTGCCCATACTGATTGCCGTGATGATAAATATTTGGTCATCAATAACGATTTTTTCCTTGATTGCGTGTTCACCATCACCAATTATAGGAATTAACGAGCGCTTTAAAATTGGCTCTCCCATGTCGACTTTGACTTTAGTGATTTCGCCTGCTTGATTAAATAAAATTTTCGGCTTCATGATGCCTGCTAAAGTTTCCACAGTCATTTCTGTTGTTGAAACGATTCCTTTTTCATAAACATAGCGAGCAAAGCAGCGCAAACCGTTGCCACACATTTCAGGTTCACTGCCATCGCTGTTAAAAATTCGCATACGGCAGTCGGCTTGTTCTGAAGGTAAAACTACCATTAAACCATCAGCGCCTACGCCAAAATGACGGTCGCAAATTTTGGCGGCTAATTCGTAATAATTGGTTTCTTTGTCACGACGACAATCTATCACAACAAAATCATTTCCTAATCCATGCATTTTTGTAAATTCCATGGCTGCTTCAGCTCCTTTTCTGTTGCCAGTATATCACGATAACCGCAAAAATGCTATGATATTTTCCGGCACAAAGCACTCAATGCGCATATTTTTCGATACAATGCAAAAAGTATAGTCATGCCGCCGGAAATAATTAAAATGATCAGCCAGTAAAAACTGTTTAAAGCAGTGGTTTGAAAAACATTTTGCAAAGGTACGATATAAATAACCGCCAATTGCATTAGTACCGAGCAACTTACGGCCGCTAATAAAAAACGATTACTCAATAAGCCCACTTCAAAAATTGAAAAATGTTCTGAACGGCAGTCAAAAACGTGAAATAGTTGAGAGAAGACCAGTGTTGTAAACGCCATGGTTCGTGCTGTAGCTAGCGAGCCGTCGCTGAAATAATATCCTAAGATATATGCTACCAATGTGCCGCCGCCAATTAACATTCCGCGCAGGGCAATTTTATACGCTAATCCATGTGCAAAAACGCTTTCTTTCGACGAGCGGGGCTGGCGTTCCATAACATCTTTCGCAATAGGATCCACGCTCAATGCCATAGCCGGTAGACCATCGGTTACTAAATTAACCCATAAAATTTGAATGGGCAATAGAGGAATAGGTAAACCCATCAAAGAAGCAAAAAACATCGTTAGGACTTCTCCGACATTGCAAGAAAGCAAATAGCGAATAAATTTGCGAATATTATCGTAAATACCGCGTCCTTCTCGTATAGCTGAAACAATGGTAGAAAAATTATCGTCGCTGAGAATCATAGCTGAAGCTTCTTTGGTTACATCTGTGCCGGTTTTGCCCATAGCGACGCCGATATCTGCTTCTTTTATGGCTGGCGCGTCGTTGATGCCGTCGCCAGTCATGGCAACGACGTGACCTTTATTTTTCAAAATTTTAACGATGCGCAACTTATGTTCAGGCGATACGCGGGCAAAAACTGAAACTTTTTCAATGATGCGGGACAACTTTTTATCATCCATATTATCTAATTCAGCGCCGCTTAAAACTAAATCTCCTTTGCGATAAATTCCCAAATCAGCGGCAATAGCTTGTGCCGTTTCTTGATAGTCGCCAGTGATCATCATAACTTTGATGCCTGCTTGATGACACTGCCATACTGCTGGCAAAACTTCTTCACGAGGCGGATCAATCATACCGCAAAGCCCTAGAAAAACTAGATCTTTTTCCAGCTCTCCTTCCAAGCGAGATAAATCTTTTTGTGGTAAGATTTCTTTGACAGCAAAGCCCAGCACACGCAAAGCTCTTCCAGCCATATCATCATAATGCGTCATAATTTGCTGTTTAATTTCACTGGTAAGCGGCACAATATTTCCCCGCCAAAGCACATAGCGGCAGTCGTTTAGCAAAATGTCTGGCGCTCCTTTGGCATAAACTCGATCGTGACGTCCTTCTTGATAAACGACGCTCATTTTCTTACGCGCTGAATCGAAAGGAATTTCATAAAGGCGCGGTGAATTTTTCTCAATGCCATCCCGCCAAATGCCAGCTTTAGCAGCCGCTACTGCTAAAGCGCCTTCTGTTGGTTCGCCCAATAATTGATAACCTCTAGCGCCTTCCAAGCCTTTGCGCCCATTTTTAATTAACTGCGCATTATTGCAGAGAGCGGCACATTTTAAAAGCATTTGTACTGCCGCCATATCGCCTTTGACTTCGGAAGAAATATCGCCTTCTAAATGATAGCCTTGTCCGGTTACTTCATAAACTGTTTGATCCACATAAATTTCTCGAACCGTCATGGCGTTTTGTGTTAATGTTCCCGTTTTATCCGAGCAAATTACCGTAGCACAACCTAAAGTTTCTACTGCCGGCAATCGTCGCACAATAGCACGTTCTTTTAACATACGTTGGACACCAACGGCCAGTGCTACTGTTACTATGGCTGGCAAACCTTCAGGAATGGCGGCGACAGCTAAACTGACGCCAACTAGAAACATTTGATACGGTTCTTCACCACGCCAAATTCCTGTCACTACAACAACAGCAACAATTAGTAAGCAAAAAAACACCAAATATTTACCTAACTGCGCTAAACGTTGTTGCAAAGGCGTTTGTCCTTCTTCGGCATGCTGAATCAAACCAGCTATTTTTCCCATTTCTGTTTCCATACCTGTATCGACAACCAAACCATAACCTTGTCCTTTAACGACTACCGTTCCCATATAAGCCATGTTTTTGCGATCGCCAATAGCGCAGTCAGTTTCATAAATGGTTTGACTGTCTTTGCGTACCGCTTCTGATTCACCGGTTAGTGTCGCTTCTTGAATTTCCAGATTTGCCGCTTCTAAAAGCCGCAAATCTGCTGGGACAATATCACCAGCTGTGATATGTACAATATCGCCGGGAACCAAGTTTTTGGCAATGATTTTTCTTTCTACTCCTTGGCGAATAACAGTCGCTTCCGGCGCGGTGATATCTTTTAAAGCTTCGATGGATTTTTCGGCGCGGTATTCTTGGATAAAACCTAAAATAGCATTGATGATAACGATGGCTAAAATCGTGATACCATCGGCGATTTCGCCTAAAATAAAAGAAATAATCGTCGCTGCCAGAAGCACCAAAACCATAAAATCCATAAATTGCGCTAAGAATGATGCTAGCGGGGAACGTTTTACTTTTTTTTGTAATTCATTAAAACCAACCTCGTTTAATCTTAATTGAGCTTCTTCTTCGCTCAATCCATCATGGCTGTTGCTGGACAAATAGGCCAGCGCATCATCTGTCATTTCACTATACCACTTTTTCATGGAACGCCTCCTGCTCCTTTGCAAAGCCTGTTCAAATTTTTGGCAAGCTTTTGCTGTGTTTTGCTAATTCTTATGCAAAACATAGCAAAATCATGTCAGCTGTGTTATAATAGCCATCATCTTGTCGCTTATCAACGCAATTAAACAAAGGAGGAGATTTGATGTCATTAGATGGTATTGCTATTCGCGCTTTAACGGATGAATTATCTCAGATACTTATAGGCGGACGTGTTGACAAAATTCAGCAACCCGATGCCACGACGATTACTTTGCTCATTCGCAACAATGGAACCAATTATAAACTGCTTCTATCGGCTCATCCGCAAACAGCGCGCCTTGGCTTGACACAAACGGTTAAAGCTAACCCTATGCAGCCGCCGCTGTTTTGCATGGTATTGCGTAAACATTTAGAGAGTGCCAAGGTTATTGCATTGGAACAAGTTGGCTGGGAACGTATCGTACACATTATTTTTGAATGCTATGATGAATTGGGAGAAAAAACGACACGTTTGCTCATTGGAGAATTTATGGGCAAACATTCCAATTTAATTTTAATCAATCCCAACAATCAAGTGATTTTAGATAGCATGAAACGATTAAGTATTGATAAAAGTCAATATCGTCAAATTTTACCGGGTTTAACTTATATAGCGCCGCCGCCTCAAGAAAAACTGGCTTTTGATAAAATTAGCGAAGAAGAACTAGCGCAGTGCTTTTTGCGTTCATCTAGCGCTTTGCCGCTGAAAAAAATTTTACTTGCTTCTTTGTCTGGCTTTGGTCCACAGACTGCTACCGAAATCATTTATCGGAGCAATCTTGATCCAGAAGGACGCAGTGAGTTTTTAGGTGATTACGATTACATCACCATTTATCAACAGCTAAAATGGCTGAAGGAGCTAATAATCAATCAACAATACACACCAACCATTATTCGTGCTCAGCAAAAAGTGATTGCTTTTGCGCCTTTTCCGTTGATGCAGTTTCAAGAGTATACGACAGAAGTCTATCCGTCTATGAGTCAGTTAATTGAGGAGTTTATTGGCAACAAAGAGATTGATAACGGTTTCAAGCAAAGAATCAGTGATTTAGAACGCATTATCAATCATCATATTGATCGCTGTGAAAAAAAATTGGCGCTGCAAATGGAAAAAGTTTCTGACGGTGCTGATGCGGAACGATACAAAATTTGGGGTGAATTATTGACGGCTAATTTGTATCAGTTACAACAAGGCACGCAGGCTGTCGTTAATAATTTTTATGATCCCGAACAAAAACCCATGACGATTCCTTTAGAAGGTCATTTGACAGTTAACGAAAATGCACAGCGTTACTTCAAACGTTATAATAAAGCCAAAATTGGTGCTGAAAAGGCGTTGGCGCAAGCTCAACTAACTAAAGAAGAATTGGATTATCTGGAAAGTATCAAAAGCAGTTTAGCACAGTCATTGACGTTAGAGGATATTCAAGATATTCGTCTGGAATTGGAAAACGGCGGTTACGTTAAAGCTAAGTTAAGCAAACAGCATAAAAAGACCAAAAAAGAACCTACGCATCAGCCGCTGGTTGTTGAACAAGATGGCTTTCAAATTTTAGTGGGTAAAAATAATGTGCAAAATGATTATCTGACCTTAAAAATAGCGCGCAATAACGATGTTTGGTTTCATGCCAAAGATATTGCTGGTTCTCACGTAGTTATCAAAAATCATCAAGAGCAGCGAGAAATTCCTAAAGAAATTATGGATTTAGCAGCGCATTTAGCGGCTTATTTCAGCAAAGGTAAGTTGTCGGCGCAGGTAGCAGTTGATTATACGCTGAAAAAATTTGTTCACAAACCAAATGGTGCAAAACCGGGACGTGTGATCTATGAAAACCAAAAGACTATCTATATTACCCCTGACGAAGAAGCTATTCAAGCGTTACTGGCTAATAGTCAGCAGAAATTACACTGACTAATAATTTGGCATTTATGATAAATTCGTTAGAAAACGTCGTTAGACGCTTAATTTTCGTTTTATAAAGATTTTTTGTAAAAGATTGCTTGGCTGTGTAAACTTTGAAATGAGATATTTTTTTTCTGGACAATAATGATTCTCATAGAGTATACTAAGATAATTGGTCATTAGGCTTGTCCGAGAAGTGAAATGAGACGAGTTTTTGTTTTTAAATTTTTTGTCCATAGGGTGAGCATTTTTGCAGGCTTTGGAATTGGTGTAAATAAATGGGGTGGTTAAATGACAGCAATTATTATAGCGTTGACGCTAGGCATTGTAGTCGGCGCTTTTAATTTGCTTCCGAAAATATTTTATCGGGTTATTGATAAGTTAATGTCGGTTATTTTGTTTGTGTTGATTTTTGTCCTAATCGTTAGCATTGCCAGCAATGAGACCATCGTTGGCAATTTAGCCGCTATTGGTATTAGTGCTTTTGTATTAGCTTTTGGCAGTATTATTGGCAGCATCATTCTCTTATACTTACTGCAACAGAAATGGTTTAAGGAGGAACGTTAATCATGATGGTGCTAATCGTTTGTGCGTTGTGTTTAGGAACACTGGTTGGACGTTTAGGTTGGTTAAATGATTACTTGCCTTTGGTTGATAATTTAAGTACGGGATTATTATGTGCATTGTTGTTTGTAGTCGGCGTTGGCTTGGGAAATAATAAAGCCATTTGGCGCAAATTATTACGATTAGGTTGGCGCGTAGCTATGATTCCTTTGGCAGTAGCAGCGGGCAGTTTGCTTGGGGCGCTATTAAGCGGATTTTTCTTGCAAATGCCTTTTCAAGATTCGTTAAGCGTTGGCGCTGGTTTTGGCTGGTATAGTTTATCGGGGCTGATGCTCAAAGAATTAGGCAATGTTCAGTTGGGGGCTATTGCTCTTTTAGCAAATTGTTTTCGAGAAATTGTCGCTATGCTTTTGATTCCTTTGATAGCTAAATACTTAGGAAAAATTACTGCTATTGCGCCGGGCGGTGCTACTTGTATGGATACGACCATGCCTGTTATCAGCAAATGCTGCGGAGAATCAACGGCTCTTTTAGGGTTTATCAGTGGCTCGGTACTGACCGCTTTGGTGCCGATTTTAGTACCGATTATGTATAGTTTAGGGCGATAAGTAAGGAGGAGTATGATGAATTTAGTCAAACAAATGGTGGATGATCTGCATAATCAACTGGTTTTAGCAGCAGAAGCCGCCAAAATGAAAGGAAAAATAAATTTTGAAAACCTTTCTTTTATTGTAGAAGTACCCAATGATAAAAATCATGGTGATTTTGCCAGCAATATTGCTATGACTTTGGCCAAACAGGCACGCATGAAACCAAGAGATATTGCTCAAAGTATTGTTGATGAATTCAATATAGCTGATAATCATATTGAAAAAGTAGAAATTGCTGGAGCGGGTTTTATCAATTTTTATTTAAAAAAATCATGGCTTTATAATATTTTAATCCAGGCGGAAACGCAAGATGAAACCTTTGGTTCTTCTGACGTCGGCGCAGGTGAAAAAGTACAGATTGAATTTGTCAGCGCTAATCCTACTGGTTTGCTGCATATGGGCAATGCTAGAGGCGGTGCTTTGGGTGATTCATTAGCCAATGTTATGCGTATGGCTGGCTATGATGTCAGCAAAGAATATTATATCAATGACGCTGGCAATCAAATTATAAAACTGGGTAAATCGTTAGAAGCGCGTTATTTTCAGGAGCTGGGGCAAAAAGATTATCCTTTTCCCGAAGACGGTTATTTTGGCGCAGATATTATCGATACGGCTAAAGGAATCATTGCTCAAGTTGGCGATGAGTATGCCAAACTATCGCAAGAGGAACGATTAGAAAAAATGACGGCGACAGCTTTGGCAGAAAAATTAGCCGGCATTAAAAAAGGGCTGTCAAATTTTGGTGTTGAGTACGATGTATGGTTCAGTGAACTGACATTGCATGAAAGCGGCGCTATTGATGAAGTTGTTCATATTTTGACCGAAAAAGGTTTAGTTTATGAAAAAGATGGTGCTAAATGGCTAAAGACTACAGAATTTGGCGATGAAAAGGACGAAGTTTTGGTGCGTTCTAATGGAATACCCACGTATTTTGCTGCCGATATTGCGTACCATAAAAACAAGTTTGATCGTGGCTTTCAGCGAGTCGTTAATATTTGGGGAGCCGATCATCATGGTCATGTTGCCCGCATGAAAGGCGCTATGAAAGCATTAGGCTATGATGAAAGCAAATTGACTATTATGTTGATGCAGTTGGTGCGGTTATACCAAAGCGGCGAAGTAGTGCGTATGAGCAAGCGTACAGGTCAATTTGTAACGCTGGAAGAATTGATTGATGACGTAGGCAAAGATGCCGCCCGTTATTTCTTTGTTATGCGTAATCCTGACAGTCATTTGGACTTTGATCTTGATTTGGCCAAGGAACAGTCTAATGAAAATCCTGTTTATTATGTGCAGTATGCCCATGCGCGCATTTGCAGCATTTTAAGCGCTTCTGGAAAAACAGTGCCGAAAGCTATTGACTGCGATCTGACGCTGCTTAAAACGGAGCAAGAATGGGAGCTTATCCGCAAAATTGCTGATTTGCCAGAAGAAGTTGCTTCGGCTGCCTGTGATTTGGCGCCTTATCGTTTAGCGCGCTATGCTACCGATTTGGCAACGCTATTTCATAGCTTTTATAATAGTTGCAAGGTACTGACTGATGATGGTGCTTTGCAAAATGCTCGTTTAGTTTTGGTCAATGCGGCTCGTATTGCCCTTAGAAACGTACTGGGTCTTTTGGGCGTCAGTGCGCCGGAAAGAATGTAGACTTTCTTCAAGGAGGATCCACAATGGTAATGAAAGCAAGAATAATCACAGACAATGACCGCCAATATTTCGATGATTATCTTAGACGTGTGCCCAAAGGTCACGTGCTGCAAACTTTTGAATGGGGAGAAGTTAAAGCACGTACCGGTTGGGAAGCTATTCGTTTGATGATTGAAGACGATGGCGATCCGGTAGCGGCAGTGTCTATTTTAAAGCGCCGCATTCCCTTGATTGGTAAAAGTATTTTTTACGCTACTCGCGGACCTGTTTGGGATATTGCTAATGAAGAAATTTTTGATTTTCTTTTAGCGGAGATTCGTAAACAAGCAAAGATTCACCAAGCGATTTTTTTAAAAATAGATCCCGATGTTAAAGCCGACAATGAAAATTTTCGGCGTATGCTGGTGCAAAGGGGATTTAAGAGCGCTGAAACCGGCGAGGGTTTTGAAGGTGTCCAGCCGAAATATGTTTTTCGCTTGGATATTACTCCCGATGAAGAAACTCTTTTGGCTAACATGCACAGCAAGACTCGCTACAATATTCGTTTAGCTGCACGCAAAGGCGTCACCATCAAAGAAGGAACGAAAGAAGATTTGCCGGAGTTCTATCGAATTTTGAAGGAAACTTGTGAGCGGGATAAATTTTTGGTACGTAATTACAGTTACTTTGAGGATATGTGGACCTATTTGGTCGAAAAAGGATTGGCAAAAATTTTTATGGCTGAATACGAAGGGCAATATATTGCTGGTACTTTGGCGCTGATCTTTGGTGAAAAAGCGTGGTATTTGTATGGGGCTTCTAGTAATTCTCATCGCAACGTTATGCCTAATTATCTGATTCAGTGGACAATGATTCAATGGGCCAAAAATAACGGCTGCACACTATACGATTTTCGCGGCGTACCCGGCGATGTTGGTGAAGATCATCCATTGTATGGTTTGATTAAATTCAAACGAGGTTTTAATGGCGAGTATACGCAATTTGTCGGTGAATATGATTTAATTTATTTGCCCTTTTGGAATTGGTTTTGGAATACCGCTGAACCGATTTATCAGAAACTGACGCGCAAAATGATGGCTTTCAAAAAGAAACGACGCCAATCATAGGCGTTTTGCCCAATCTTGTAAAAAGAAATGAAAATAAAAATACCCAAGACTTGAACATTTTAACGTTTAAGTTTTGGGTATTTTTGTGTTTCCAAACAAGCGAGTTGTTCTAGCTGATTTTGAAAACTAAAGCGTTGCTCATATTGCGTGAAGGTTTTACGACATATTGACCGTTGACATATAAACCGCTAAAAGCGCCGCCATTCATGCTGATAGCTCTAACAACATCTAGTTTCAGCATAATTTCTGCTAGCTGCTCAGTAGTGCAGTTAACGCCGGAAACCAGAATTACATCGCCAGCAGAAGTTAAACCTACTGCACTGCGGGCAATAGTCATTTGAGTGGATTTTTCGTCAGAAAAATTTTCTTTTGCCAAATCAATGCTGACAACACCATTTTGTATCAGTATGGGTCCAGCGCCAATAGCCGTTTCAACATTAGACCAGTTGAGTTTGTCCCCGTTTTCATCTTGATAAGAAACTTTAAAAGTGACTTTTGTACCTTTCTTGAAATAATCGCCGTATGTTTTAATGGCGTCTCCGGTTAAATTGATCACATAACCGTTAGTAGGAATCGGAACGTTGCGTCCAGAAACGATTTGTGTGACTTCACCACTAGAGATTAAAATATTGCATCCGTAAGAGAAATTGATACTTTCTCCACGATGTTTATTAAACAATGCCACACTGCTGCCGTCAGCGGTTGGAGTGTGATTGAATAAATCGATATTAACATTTCGATTGCCAATAGTAGCAGTGACTACTGGATTGATTATGCCAATTTTTAATTCGCCCGTATCAGTAAAACCGATAGCGCTGCCCATTTCGTTTTTGTGAATTAAACGACCGTTTTTGATTAAAATGCCGTATGGATCCATTGGTTTTTTGACGTCAAAAGACTGAAAAAAACTGCCGTTGACAGCCGTCAGCGCTTCTCCCTGCATAGCTAAAGAGGATAATTCTTCTGTTGAGCCGATGCCGTTTTGTGCGATAACAACATCAGCCTCTAAACTGGCATTTTTGGGAATAACGACATAATTGACGACATAGTCTTTGTTCTCCAAAGTTATTTTTGTTTTTTGACCAATAATTTGCAAGCTGCCGCCATCACCGCGAGCGGTTAACAGATTGGAAAATATAGGCGTTTCCTCTATGGGCAGAGCAGCGGCAGGCGCAGCAAAAATCATAAGTCCGATGAGCGTCAGAGAAGTAACTTTCTTCTGTAAAGAAGAAGGCAAGATCATCAAATCCTTTCTTAAAAATTTATTTTTGGTGTGTGCGATCGAATCTATGATATTTGCTGGGTATCATCAAGTAAGTGAAAAAACGCTTTTTGCCAAAAATCATGTTTTTTTATTTACTTGCGTGTAGTTTTTTTAAAGACCGCTTCAACTAATTTAAAAGTAACAAAAAAGTAACGATTTTCTTTATAGTATACACTTTTTCGGCGAAGATTTCCAGTGTTAATTCTCATTTTGACGATATTTTTTGTGAGTATCTGCGCAAAAAGAATTTTTGGGGGAATGGTGGCGTTTATTTTGTAAAGTTTTAGCGCCAAATACTAGTTTTTTTTGTCGGCTGATGGTACAATAAAATATCATTGAATCACTAATAAAAATATTTGGGGAGGATTTCATTTGTTAAACGGTAAACAAAAGCGATATTTAAAGGGACTTGCCAGTACGATGACAGCGGTGGTCCAAGTGGGTAAAAGCGGCGTTAATGACCGCGTATTATTTTCTTTGAAAGAAGCTTTGGTTGCTCGAGAATTAGTTAAAATTAAAGTGTTGAAAAATTGTCTTACTGATGTTTCTGAAGTGGCTGAAGAACTTGCCAATGCTACCGGCGCGCAGTTGGTACAGATTATTGGGCGCAACGTACTTTTGTATCAGCCTAACCAAGATAAATCTGCGATTATTTTACCGAAATAAAATAAGGAAAGAGGAAAAAATTTGGAAAGAGCGGCTTACACGAATCTGATTAAAAATGCCTCAAGAATCGTTATTAAAGTTGGCAGCAGTACACTAAGTCATAAAAACGGTAAATTGAATTTGTCTCGCATGGAATCGCTGGTCAGAGAAATTAGTGATTTGAATAATAGGGGAAAAGAGATCGTTTTGGTTTCTTCTGGCGCTATCGCTGCTGGTATGGGTAAATTAAATTTAACGGAGCGTCCCAAAACGATTCCGCAAAAGCAAGCCGCTGCTGCTATTGGACAAGGTATTTTGATGCAATTATATGAGAAATTTTTTGCAGAATACGGGCAAACGATCGCACAGCTTTTGTTGACCAAAGACGATATGACGCATAGGCAACGATTTTTAAATGGACGTAATACGCTTTTGGAACTTTTAAAAATGAGTACGATTCCTATTGTCAATGAAAACGATACGATAGCGGTTGACGAAATCAAATTCGGCGATAATGATACGTTGGCTGCCTTAGTTGCAGTGTTGATTGATGCTGATTTGCTGATTTTATTATCTGATATCAGTGGTTTGTATACGGCTGATCCTCGTAAAGACAAAAACGCTTGCTTTTTGTCTATCATTGACGCAGTAGACGAAACCGTAGAGAATGCAGCCGGAGCAGCAGGCAGTAAATTAGGTTCTGGTGGGATGCAGACAAAAATTTCCGCAGCAAAAATTGTTAATAACGGTGGCATTCCAATGATTATTGCTGATGGTAGCGAGTCTAATGTGCTTCGACGGTTAAGCGACGGTGAAGAATTGGGAACCTTATTTTTGGCTAGAGAGTTAAAACCTCATTTGCGTAAATCGTGGATTGCTTTCGGCTCCAGCGTTAGCGGAACCATCATGGTCGATGACGGCGCTAAAAAGGCGTTAATAGAAAAAGGCAAAAGTCTGTTGCCCAGCGGTATCATTGAAGCTGACGGTGATTTTTCCGCTGGCGGCGTGGTCAGTATTGTCGACGAACATCGGCGAGAATTTGCTCGCGGTGTGACGAATTATGCTCAGCAGGAATTGGAAAAAATTATGGGTGCTAAGAGTAAAGATATTAGCAAGATTTTAGGTTATAAGGCTTATGATGAAGTCGTTCACCGAGATAATTTATCATTGCGATTGTAATTAGCTGCGGAACAATAAAAACAGCTTTTAAAGGGAGGCGGAAGTATGCATGAAGAATTGGAATTAAAAGGACGGCTGGCGAAAGAAGCCAGTTATTATTTGGGATTGCTGACAACGCAGCAGAAAAACGACGCGTTATGGTATATGTCAGAAAAATTGTTAGCGCATCAAGCAGAAATTTTGGCTGCTAATGCGCAGGATATGGCGCAAGCTAAGGAAAAGGGAATGGCACAGTCTTTTTTGGATCGTTTGTTATTAAATGAAAAACGCTTGCAAGAAATGGCAGAGGGTTTGCGGCAAGTAGCAGCTTTGGAAGATCCTGTCGGTCATGTCGACGAAATGTGGCTGAATGAGGATAATTTGCAAATTGGCAAGATGCGGGTGCCTTTGGGCGTCATTGGCATGATTTACGAAGCTCGTCCTAATGTAACGGTTGACGCTGCAGGTCTTTGCTTAAAATCCGGCAATGCAGTGCTTTTGCGGGGCGGTTCTGATGCAATTCATTCTAATAAAATCTTGAGTAAGATTTTAGCTGCCGCCGCCGAAGAAAAAGGGATTCCACGAGGTGCTATTGCTTTGATAGAAGATACCAGTCGTCAATGTGCCAATGAAATGATGCGATTAAATCGTTATTTGGATGTACTGATTCCGCGCGGTGGCGCTGGGTTGATTCGTACAGTTGTAGAGAATGCAACGGTGCCAGTTATTGAAACCGGTATTGGCAACTGTCATATTTTTGTTGATGAAAGCGCTGATTTATCTATGGCGTTAGCTATTTTAATTAACGGTAAAACGCAGCGTCCAGGCGTCTGCAATGCTACCGAAAGTTTATTGGTTCATGAAAAAATTGCCGACTCGTTTTTGAACAAAGTTGGTGAAACTTTATCGTCGCTAGGCGTAGAATTACGCTGTGATGAAAAAAGTAAAACTTATATGTCATCGGCTGTTTTGGCAACGGAAGAAGATTTTGCCACTGAATTTCATGATTTAATTTTATCCGTGAAAATAGTTAGTGACTTATCCGAAGCTGTTGCTCATATCAATCGTTATGGTACTAAACATTCGGAAGTCATCGTAACCAATGATTATCAGCACGCTCAGTTATTTTTGCGAGCTGTCGATGCCGCTTGTGTGTATGTTAATGCATCTAGCCGCTTTAGCGATGGTTTCCAATTCGGTTTTGGCGCTGAAATTGGCATTAGCACACAGAAATTGCATGCAAGAGGACCGATGGGGTTAAAAGAATTAACCAGTTATAAATATATTATCTTGGGTCAAGGTCAAGTCAGAAAGTAGGGAAAGATTTTGCCGAAGGATTTGCGAATAGGAATACTAGGCGGTACTTTTGATCCCATTCATTTTGGGCATTTGTCTTTGGCTCGTGCAGCGCAGGAACGGCTAAATCTGGATAAAATTGTTTTTATGCCGGCATTTCTGCCGCCGCATAAAATGATGCGCTCAACGACGGATTATGCATTGCGTTATCAAATGACCTCTTTGGCGATTAAAGACGAGGAAGATTTTTTGCTCAGCGATTTAGAACGTCAAAGGGGAGGACAATCTTTTACTTACGATACTCTGCAGACGTTTAAAGAAATGTGTCCCGCATGTCAGTTGTTTTTTTTAACGGGTGCTGATGCGCTGAAAAATTTGGATAAATGGTATCATTGGCAAGAAATTTTGGATTTGGCGCAGTTAGTCGTAACCAATCGTCCCGGATTTGCTTTTATAATGCCTGAAAAAATTAAAGACGCAGCGCAAAAGAGCCGCCAAGGCATTTTGTTGTTATCATTTGACGCTGAAGATATTTCTTCAACCGAGCTGCGGGCATTGATTAGAACACACGGTCTTTGGCAATCCATGGTGCCTGAAGCAGTAGCAAACTTTATTTTATCCCATCATTTATATGAAGGAGGAGACTAATGGATTTAACAGAAGGCTACAAAGAAATGTTGAAAAAACGTCTGACCCCCAAACGATATACACATACCATCGGCGTAGCGCAAACGGCAGCCAAATTAGCTGGTATGTACAAAGTTAATGTAACCAAAGCACATACGGCAGGATTGCTGCATGATTATGCTAAAGATATGTCCAACGAAGAGTTACTCGATTTGGCTATAGAAAACGAGTTAATGACTGATGATTTGGATGTAATTATGCCGCAAATATTACATGGTGCAGTAGGTGCGTTTTTATTGGAGAGAGAGGGTATCGTTGACGATCCTGATATATTGGCGGCTATTCGCTATCACACTACAGGGCATCCAGATATGAATGATTTGGCGAAAATTATTTATATCGCCGATTATATTGAGCCGGGACGAGATTTTAAAGGCGTGGAAAAAATGCGAAAAGTCGCTTATCGCAGTTTGGAATATGGCATGCTGAGCGGATTAGATCACACGCTGATGCACTTAATCCATTCTGCTGCGTATGTTCATCCTTTAAGTATTGCCACTAGAAATCGATTGATCGAACAATTGAATATCAAACATTGCAATTAGTATCAATGGATTTGAAATGACAGTAACAAGAGCCAAAAATAGAATCTGATGTATAAAATGAGGAGGAAATCGTATGGTACCAATTGAATTAGTCAAAACAATCGTAAAAGCGATTGATGAGAAAAAAGGACAAGCGATTACGGTTTTGGATATTCACGCCCAAACAGGTATCGCCGATTATTTTGTGATTTGCACGGGTAATAGTGCGCCGCAAACGAAAGCTATTGCCGATTTTATCGAAGTAACGCTTGAAAATCAAATGGATATTCATGTTTTGCGCCGCGAAGGTTTTCAAACAGGCAGTTGGATTTTGTTGGATTATGGCGCAGTAGTGGTGCAAATATTCAAGCCAGAAGAAAGAGAGTATTATAATTTGGAAAAATTATGGGGTGATAGTCCACAAATACCTATTTCTGATTTGTTAGAGGTTTAATGATGGCATATGAAAGGATTGCGGCCGTTTATGACGGTTTAATGAACGATATTGATTATGAAGAGTGGGCCAATTATTTGCATGAGTTGCTGATGCTTTATAAAGTGCCGGGGCAAAAACTTTTGGATTTGGGCTGCGGTACAGGCAATATTACTTTACGCCTAGCTCAAAAAGGCTGGCAAATAACAGCTGTCGATCAATCAGCAGAAATGCTGGCTAAAGCGCAGGCAAAATCTGACACTGATAACGTTTGTTGGCAGGAAGGAAACATAACGCTCATGGATTTTGAGGGCTATGATGGAGTTATTGCCACATTTGATGTTTTTAATTATTTACTTGAGGCTGGTGATTTACAGGATTTATTACAAAATCTAGCCATGGGATTAAATGACAATGGGCTGTTAATTTTTGACATCAATACGCCTTTCAAACTGCGTAATTTTTTGGGAAATAATATTTATACTTATCATAGTGAAGAAATGGTTTATCTATGGGAAAATCAATTTGATGAAGAAGCGGATATTTGCCAAATGCGTTTGACTTTTTTTGTTCAAGAAGAAAGCAGCGGCTTATATGAAAAATGGCAGGAATTTCATGAGCAAAAAGTATATGAGCCAAAAATGCTGACGATGTGGCTAACTTTGGCCGGTTTTGATGTTTTGGCGATTTATGAAGCCCTTTCTATGGACGAGCTTTCTGTAGTGGATAAAGAACATAAAATCGTTTTTGTCGCACGAAAAGCATGGTGACAGGAGGCGTATAAGATGAAAATTGGCTTTTTTGATTCAGGCGTTGGCGGCATTAGCGTATTGTATCAAGCGCTAAAAATCATGCCTAATGAAGATTATCTTTACTATGCTGATACCGAACATGTGCCATATGGCGTTAAAAATAAAGAAGAAGTGAAATCTTATGTTCTTGAAGCTGCCGATTTTATCGTTTCTCAAGGCGTTAAAGCGCTGGTCGTTGCCTGCAATACAGCGACTAGTATTGCCATTGACGATTTGCGTGCTCGTTATGATTTGCCCGTTTTGGGAATGGAGCCGGCGGTAAAGCCTGCTGTTTGCCGTTTAAAAGGAATGGCTTGTAATAAACGAGTGCTGGTGACGGCTACTCCTATGACGATCAAAGAAAAAAAATTGCAGCATTTGCTGCACCAATGGGATCAAAAGCATATTGTCGATTTATTACCGTTGCCTAAATTGGTCACTTTAGCTGAAGCGGGCGTGTTTACTGGCGAAGAAGTAGATAATTATTTGCAGGAAGTTTTAGCGCCTTTTCATCTGAAAGATTACTGTACGGTGGTGCTAGGCTGTACGCATTTCAATTTTTTTAAAGATGGTATTAGTCGCTTTTTTGATGACGATGCCGTAATTATTGATGGCAGCTTGGGAACGGTGTGTTATTTAGAACGAATTTTATACGAACGAGGATTAAAAGAAAAAAACGACGGTCAAATTGAGTTTTATTGCTCCGGTCAATTAGTAAGCGGCGCAAAACAACAGTTTTATCAAAGTTTATTGCAGCGTTTGGAACAACTTGATAATTGATGACAAAAGAGGTCAAAGTCCGTCTGGCGGATTTTGACCTCTTTTTGCTGCTAATGGTTAATTATCATAAGATACGCCATTGATTTCAAAAGTATAATGTTTATTTGCACTTAGAGATAGTCCAGCAGCGCAGTAAAGAGAAAAAGAATCTTTGAGCGCTTGGGCAAAAATTTCTGGATCAATGTCGCCTTCTGCTATATAATGCAAATACAAATCGGTAAAAGGCATAGGATATTCGCTGGGGCGATCGCCTCTGACTTCAACTTTTAAAGAAGTTAGCTTTTGATTCTTTTCTGCCATGATTTCAACAATGTCCATAGAAGAACAAGCGCCAACACCGCAGAGCAATAATTCCGTAGGGCGAGCGCCATTGTTATTGCCGCCAGCTTCTTGGGCGGCGTCCATAATAACTTGGTGTCCTGATGCGGTTTGTGCATTAAATGTCATATTGTCTTGCCATTTTACAGTTACGTTCATCATTACAATTACCTCCAAAATTGTAAAATAAAAATCAAGCAAACGAATGAAGTTGCTTCTATTTTTAAGTTTAGTATGAATCGCTGGCAAAATCAAGAGCTAGTCAATAATTTATCCAATGTCTGGCAAAAATTGATTTTAATGATGAACGGTAATTTATTATTGAATTTTGTCATGATATTAGAGATAATGGTAAAAAAGATTTGCAGGGAATGCCGTAATTTTTGCGAATATATATTGGCAGAAAAATGCGGATGAGGAGAAAGGACGATGATCGTTTAATGATGGAATTAACTATTTTGGGAGCGCATTCGCCGTATGCGCCGGCTAATGGAGCGTTAAGTGGCTATCTTTTACAAATCGACGGATTTAATATTATGATTGATTGTGGCAACGGTACTTTCAGTCGTTTGCAAAAACATATTGATTTTGCAAAATTGAATTTGGCCATTCTTTCTCATTTACACCCTGATCATTATTGTGATGTTTATAGTTTAAGACAAGCTATTGGCGGTGCAATGAAAGCTGGACTAAGAGAAGAACCATTGATCGTTTATCTGCCGGATGCTCCGAAAAGCATTGCTGATGAGATCAAATCATGGGATGATGTTTTTCATAGCGTAAGTATTGCTGAAGCCATGACCATGAACAATGATTTTAATCTATTTCAGTTGGAGTTTTTCCGTACTAAGCATGAGCCGGAAACTTATGGGCTGAGCGTCAGTCAAGGCTCGCAGCGTTTACTGGCATATACGGCTGATACAGGGTGGTTTGGTGAATTGCCTCAATACTGCCAAGGTGCCAAAATTCTTTTAGCAGAGGCCAGTTTAAAGGAGCAGGAATTAGATAAATTAGGGGATAGACATTTAAGTGCTAGTCAGGCTGGTCGTTTGGGACAGATTATTGGAGCAGAAACGATTATTTTGACGCATTTTTTGCCAACGCATAATTTATATCAGCTACAGCGACAAGCTGAAGCTCAGTTTGATGGTAAAGTACTATTAGCAACAATGGGCAAAACATATCTTATTACAAATAACGAAAAGAAACAGGTGATTTGATGGATTTGGTTCTGGCAACAACGAATAAAGGAAAAGTAGAGGAATTTCAAAAATTATTGCAGCAATTACCAGTCACTATAAAAACATTGGCAGATTTTCCATATATTGGCGATATTGAAGAAAATGGCGCAACATTTGCTGAAAACGCTTTACTCAAAGCCAAAACCGTAGCTGTGGCTACGGGTCAGCTAACGTTAGCCGATGATTCGGGCTTGGAAGTGGATTATTTAAACGGCGCGCCTGGCGTTTACTCTGCTCGTTACGCCGGAGAAGAAAAAAACGACGAAGCTAATATTGACAAGCTTTTGACAGCGTTAGACGGTGTAGCAGAAAAGGAACGCACAGCTTGTTTTCGTTGTGCGATTGCCATTGTGGACAAAAATGGAACAGCCTATCAAACCGAAGGGATTTGTCGCGGTTTAATTGCTGCTCAAAGAGTAGGAAGCGGCGGATTTGGATACGATCCTATTTTTATTGTACCGCAGCTGAAAAAAACTTTCGCTCAACTGTCAGCAACTGAAAAAAATCGGATTAGTCATCGTGGTTTAGCCAATCAAGAAGCCGTTAAAATTATTAGCAGCATTATAGAAGGTGAAAACAATGAAAATTGCAATCGTTAGTGATACTCATCAACAATGGGAAAATGTATTGGCGGCTATTCAAACAGAAAACGTCGATTATCTATTCTTTTTAGGTGATTTGCTCAGCGACGGATATGCTTTAGGGGAAAATTTAGCCATACCTTATCAAATGGTCAGCGGCAACTGCGATATTATTTCTCAAGCGCCAGAAGAAGTTTTATTTACTTTGGCTGGCGTTAAATTTTTGTTATGTCATGGTCATCGTTATCAAGTAAAAGAAGGTTTTAATAAACTATACTACCGCGGTATGGAAATGGGAGTGGACATCATTTGTTTCGGTCATACGCATCAAAGTGTTTATATAGAAAGCGAAGTCATTTTGATTAATCCCGGCAGTGCTTCGCGACCGCGATCATTTGATGAAAAACCCAGTTGGGGGCTGCTTGAAATTGAAGAAAAAGAAGGGAAGAAAAAAATCATAAAATATCATAAAAAGGACTTGCTAATTTAGAGAATATCTGCTAAAATAAAACACGTCGCTGATGGGAAATGGCACTTTTAGTAAAAAATAGCGATAAAATTGCAAAAAAGTACTTGACAGTCCAAAATGAGTTTGCTATAATATAAAACGTTGGTCGACGGGGTGTAGCGCAGTTTGGTAGCGTACGTGGTTTGGGACCATGGGGCCGGGGGTTCGAGTCCCTCCACCCCGATCATCTTTTATAAGGCACATTTTGCGGGTGTAGCTCAGTGGTAGAGTTCTGGCCTTCCAAGCCAGCCATGTGGGTTCGATTCCCATCACCCGCTTTAAGTCTGTGCCAGTAGCTCAGTTGGATAGAGCAACGGCCTTCTAAGCCGTGGGTCGGGGGTTCGAATCCCTCCTGGCACGTATATGGTGGATGTGGCGAAGTGGTTAACGCACCGGATTGTGGCTCCGGCATTCGTGGGTTCGATCCCCATCTTCCACCTTGGGTTTTATTTAGATTGTTAGTTAAAAGTTTTATGTTAATCGTTGGGGTATCGCCAAGCGGTAAGGCACGGGACTTTGACTCCCGCATTCGTTGGTTCAAATCCAGCTACCCCAGTTTTTTTATGAGTCATTAGCTCAGCCGGTAGAGCACCTGACTTTTAATCAGGGTGTCAACAGTTCGATTCTGTTATGACTCATTGATTTTTTTGAACTGAATTAGATAATGATAAGCGGGTGTGGCGGAATTGGCAGACGCACCAGACTTAGGATCTGGCGTTTTACGACGTGTGGGTTCAAGTCCCTCCACCCGCACCATGCGGAAGTGGCTCAGTGGTAGAGCATCGCCTTGCCAAGGCGAGGGTCGCGAGTTCGAATCTCGTCTTCCGCTTTTTTATTTTGAACTGCGTTTAGAGTTGAACGCAGTTTTTTTATTTCATAATGATGATAAATAGGACACTAAACCGAACGTTGATTTTCAACGCCAATAATTGGTTTAGTGTCCTATTTATTTTAATATATGGAAACAAAATAGGCATTTCGGTATATCACATAAATAAGTGAGCAAAAATCAGGTATCCCGATCTTCTGTTTGCAGCTGCGCTAATTTGGCAGCCAAAAGATCACCAATTGATGAGGTTAACGGCGCATCTGGTTTAAGCACAGCTTTGATTTTCTTCGTTTTTTCTTTGAAGACTTCTTTATTTTTTACTAACTGTAATAGTGCTGCCGAATTTTCAGCATCGGCTAAAGCGCTATGCTGTTGACCGGAAAAATCATTGTCAATTATATTGAGCGCATTGGCCAAGGAGAGCGAACGAGAAAGTCCCATGATGCGCGTATAGACTTTTTGGAAATCCATCCAACGCTTCATATTTTCTGGTAATCCATATGGATAAATGCCTTTTGCGTTGCATTCTCCACGCATTTGTTTTAAATCGGTATCACTCCATGAATAAATTCGTACAGGTTCGTTGCCAATCCACGCGACGAATTTAGGCATTACTTGCGCTAATTCTTCGGCGTTAGCTAAAGTTTCATCAGTAATACCAGTAAGTTCTGTAACTTTCTTAGTAATTTGATTAAGTTTAGGTTTTACATAGCAAGAAAAACGATCAATGATTTTATACGTATCGTCAAGTTTGACAGCGCCGATTTCAATAATTTCCATACGCAAAGCTGGAGGCGGCATATTTTTTTCTTTTTTGCCGATATTTTTACGACGATTGATGTTGACTGTTGGGTTCATTTCTAGATCTAAAAATACATGAAACATCGTTATCCCTCTTTTCATTTGGCTGTTTGTATTATAACATATAAAGTTTATAATTGCCTATAGGTTTAAGTATATTATAAGTTTTTTGAAAACATTAGTTTGCAATAACGGTTATCATGAGCAGAAGTATGATAACAGTCACAACGGTGAATAGGCACAATAAGACCTTAAAAATATCAAAATACAGCAACACAGAGCATAGCAGAGAAATTGATATTTCTATATGTTGAGGGTATAAATGCCAGTGATACTGAATTGTTAGCATATGGCATAATTATTTTAGCCAGTTTGGTTAAAATACATTGAAAATATTTTTCGTCGTGAAATCTAACGGCGAATTTTCCACTGAATTCGAACGTATATTTTTGATATTTATCAATAAACGTTAAGTGTTTTTTTGCCAAAAGTGTCATAATTGGGGTGATAACTGTAATAGATGGACATTGCTATTTTGTGGCAGAACAGGTATAATAATAAAAACCGACCTTAATTTAGTCTGTTGTATTTTATTAAAGATATTAAATTCACATTCATCAAAAGTATAAATTTAGAAAAAAGGTGTCAGTTTTGTATGATAATCGGCGTATTTAGAGTAAAAATGTTTTTAAATTATTTAGTTGATGTTTTTTATTTTGTGTATAATACAGCAAGCAGATAAAATTATAAATTGTTTGTGATAAATATACAAAAAAGTTCCATATAATTTGGATGCTTAATTAGAAACGTTTTCATTTGGTATAGCACTTGAATATTTGAGGATGGTAACAAAAACGGAATATTGACTGACACGCTAGGACTATTATAGTTCAAACCATATTGTTGATACAATACATGACTTTCATTACGGAATGCCATAGTGATATTTATCCAAAAAGGACTGTTGTAAAAATGAAACTAAAAAACGATGACGGTATACGTTGCGTTATCATTGGCAGTATGTTGTTGGTTCTTATTATTAGCGGCGGAATTTGGTATCTTAGTCAAAGACAATATCAACCGGAGCCGCTGCCTAGAGCCTTGACAGAGTTGTTAGCAGGCACTGAAAAACCAGTGGTTCTTCCATGGGACGAAGAACGAGCGTTTATCTACAAAGATGGCTCGGTTCTGCGCCTGACGAATGACTCACCAAAGGATGGCTCGGCTGTGCGGTGTCGGGTGGAAGTTTTGACGATGCAGCACGACAGCAAGAAAGAATATATACTCACCCCCATCCTCCGGCTAGAAGCAGAAGCGGCACGAGATGAAACAGGCGAAATATTGCCAGGCCATTTTGCTCTAGTACCTAGTGCCGGCAATCCTCTCCTGATTGAGGATGTGAAGGTGAGCCCCAAACCTTCTTGGATGCCGAAGACGCTCATGTCGGAGGGCAGTAGTAAAGGAACGATGGAAACATTACCTGATGAAAACGGTGTACTGTGTACCTTAGAAGCCCCTTGGTTCAGCGACAATCTCCGTTGCGCTGAGCTACGGCTGCAATTAAAAATGACAATATGCGATAACAGTTCTTCAACGCTGATTATTGATATAATTAAAAATGAATACGACGATAAGATATAGAAGAATATGATACGTTTATATCTCAAAGGCCGCAAATTGTGTATGGATTATGATTTTCAAAGACAATTTGCGGTTTGTTTTTATTGATATTCTTAAATACTGAGATGATTATAGTATGAAATAACAATGGTACTTTTGAATAACAACATACGATGCACTTATCAAAGCCATCGCTTGGACAAGTACGGTTTTTATTTTTTGAAGTGTTAAGTTAAAGATTTTTGCAATTATAGAGATGCCAATTCATATCAAGCCAAAGTATAAGCGTATTTATTTTCTCCATGGTGTTTAGTTTACTACTTCATTTTGAGGCATAAAAAGGGGCTGTCTTTGATTGACAGCCCCTTTTAGAATCTCTTTTTTGCTTTTCTACCGTTTCCTTTTGTGTTAACCTGCTCATTTTATTGTTTTTTTATGGCAACGCTCAGAAAGCAGTTTTTTTCATATAGCCATTATTAGCAACAATAGTTTTTACAATCATAAATTGTTGTTGTTTTCTGTTTCAGTAATTGGCAACTCATTTAGACGTCCATCATCTAAACGATTGATTAAATCTTCTAGTTGTTTTAAATAGACGCCGTAATCAGCCCAATTACCGGCTTGTGAAGAATTTTTGGCATTAGCCAGACTATCTTTGATTTGCTGTACCAGCATTTGATAACTTAGCGTATCGTCAACCGAAATCATATTACCGCTTTGGTTAGCCGATGGTTGATTGGCGAAAATTTTATAGAGCGCTTCCTCTAATGTTTTTTCCATGATAATTTGGTCTTGATAACCGACGATAATGCGAATGACTTCTGGC
>CATJSX010000151.1 GCA_949743265.1 uncultured Peptococcaceae bacterium | reverse complement strand
TTTATCTCTTGCAGATAATATTGCTCGACTTTTGCCTATGGGAGAAATTCCTGTCGGTGTGTTGACAACGTTAGTTGGCGGTCCTTTCTTTATTTATGTGTTTATGCATCATTAGGAGGCGGCAAAATGGAGCCTATTATTTCAGCACAAAATATATCTTTTGCGTATGAAAATCATTTGGTTTTACAAGATCTTTCATTTTCTGTTCCTTGCGGACAATATACTGCTTTGATAGGACCTAATGGCAGTGGGAAAACGACGCTGTTAAATTTGCTTTGTGGTTATTTAAAGCCTAGAGATGGGCGAATTTTTTATCAAGGGCGTCATGCAGCCAAAATGACGATTGACGAACGGGCGAAAAATTTTGCTGTCATTCACCAAAACGAAACGAATCAATTTCCGTTTACTGTGTTAGAAGTAGTGTTAATGGGGCTGCATCCTTATCGTTCTCGTTTTGGTCGGCTTACTGCCGAACAGTATCGACAAGCGGAAACGATTATGACAGCAACCAATACGCTGGATTTGGCTCAAAAAGCGATTACAGAAATAAGCGGCGGCGAGTTTCAACGAGTAATATTAGCCAGAGCGCTTTTGCAGCAGCCTAAAGTGCTATTTATGGATGAGGCAATGGCTGATTTGGATATTAGTGCGCGTATCAAAATGATAAAGTTGTTAAAAAGTTTGGCACAGCAATTTTCTATGACTATTGTGGCGATTGATCATGATATTACTTTGGCTTATCGCTATAGTGATTATGTTTTGGCATTAAAAAACGGTCGTCTGACAGCATCGGGCGCTACGAAAACGGTACTGACGGAGGCGTTTTTTGCTGAATTTTTCGCCGTTAAAGCAGAAATTGATAGCGGTGGCAGACTGTTTATTGATGATAATTTAGAATAAAATTGAGGAGACGTTACAATGAAAAAGTGGAAAAAATGGTTAGGTGGGTTATTGATGGCTTTATTGAGTGTTGGCGTTTTTGTTGGTTGCGGTCATGATGAAGCTGGCGAAAAATCGTCCAACGTGGAACAGGAAGTACAAATTGGTGATGCAGACAAAAAAGCTATTTTGGTGGTTAGTTTTGGTACCAGCTATAATGACAGCCGAGAAGCGACTATCGACGCTATTGAAGCACAAGTTAAAGAAACATTTGCTGATTATGAGGTTAGACGAGCGTTTACTAGTCAAACCATTATCAATAAATTAGCTGAAAGAGATGGTTTGGAAATTGATAATGTTACTGATGCTATGCAAAGATTGTATGATGATGGTTATGGAACGGTTATTTGTCAGCCAACGCATATTATGAATGGATTGGAATATGATGATATGGTTGCTGAAGTAACTGCCTTTACTAATAGATTTGCGGATATTCGTTTTGGACGTCCTTTACTGAGCAGCACGGAAGATTATTTTGCTGTTGCGGAAGTATTTATGACAGAAGGACCTACTTTAGAAGATGATGAGGCTTTGGTTCTCATGGGACATGGAACAGAGCATTTTGCAGATGCCACGTATGCTAAATTAGATTATGTTTTTGATGATCGCTATGAACAAAAGGTTTTTGTTGGTACAGTAGAAGGCTATCCTGAAGTGTCTGGAGTAATGAAAAAAGTACAAAATAGCGGTGTCAATAAGGTTTATTTATTGCCGTTAATGATTGTTGCTGGTGATCATGCTACCAATGATATGGCTGGTGATGAGGAAGACTCTTGGAAGATGATTTTTAAAAGCGAAGGCTATGAGGTAGAACCTATCTTAAAAGGTATGGGTGAATATGAAGGCGTGCGACAGTTATTCATGGCTCATATTCAAGCAGCAATTGACGGTGATGACAGTGAAGAATAAATTCGGAAAGGTTGGCAGCGTATTATTTCTGCTGGTGTTGCTATTATGTGGCTGCCAGACGGCAGAAAGCACAGAGACTTCGGTAACAACAGGCGTGATTCATTTTGTTGATGATGATGGACGGACAATTGATTTAGATAAGCCCTGCGAAAAAATTATTTCATTGTACTCAGCGCATACGGAAAATTTGTATACGCTGGGAGCGGGAGAAAAAATTATAGGCGTCCATCAGACGTCTATTTATCCGCCACAAGCAGCATTTAAGCCGATATATGATTACAATGCTGATCCAGAGAAAATCATTGCGTCTGAACCAGATTTGGTTTTGATTCGTCCGTTTATCACTGGTAAAGCGCCAGATTTTATCAAGGCTATTGAAAATGCAGGTATTACTGTTGTTTCTCTTTATCCAGAAACGTTGGCGGGATTTGACGATTATATCGAAAAATTGGCTTTATTGACTGGCACAGAGGCGAAAGCTGAGATAGAATTGGCTGCCTTTCATCAGAATTTGGCAGATATTGCAGCGATAACAGATACCATAGCGGTGAAGCAAAAAGTGTTTTTTGAAGCAACGGAAGTGGATTTGCGGACAGTTACGGTTGACTCTATGGCAGGTCAGGCTATTATATTGGCTGGCGGCGAAAATATTGCCGCTGATGCCCGAGCCGTAAAAGCAGGCAGCAGTATCGCTGCTTTTGGTATAGAGCGAATTTTAGCTTTAGCAGAGGAAATCGACGTCTATGTTTCTCAACGAGGCGCTATGAATGCTGGGGGCAACGAGCACGCTATTCGTATTCGTCCAGGCTTTGAAACCATTAAAGCGATACAAAATAACCGAATCTATTTGATTAACGAAAAAATCATTTCTTCGCCTACGTTTCGTTATGATAAAGGCGTTCGGGAAATGGCACGTTTTTTGTATCCTGAAATATTTGATGATTTGAGCAAGTATCAAAATGATGTTTTGGCGACAAAGACAGACTTAGCGAATATTATTGTTAAAGGAATGCATCTTCCTCTATATGTGACGTCTTCTTCCAAGTATTATCAGCAAGACCATAAGGGACATATCTATGGTTTATTTGCTGATGTTTTATGGAGTGATAAGGATTTTGACGCTATTGAAACTGTAGTACAGGCGGGTTATGTTGATTGGCGCAAAGAAGGAGAAAAACAATATTACGATCCACAAGAACTCGTCACAAGAGAAACTTTGGCTCGGACCATTTTCCTTTTGGGAACGTTCAGTTATCAAGAATCGTCAGTTGCGATTAAGGATTTGGATGCTTGTCAAACGCCTAGAATTGTGCAGACATTAGTTGATAATGGTGTGTTTACTTTGCAAGATGGCGCTTTTTTGCCGAATAAGGTAGTTAGCCAACGGGAAATTATTGAAGCTTTGGCGTTTATTCAACGTTAAAATAAATGGCTTGTTATGAAAAGAGTGTTTCACCATATGGTCAGAAATGTGTTTGGATTGACAATTTAAGCTGATAATGGTTTACCTGCGACAAAGGATAGGGAAAACATGGAGACGTATGTTTACAAAAATAGAAAAAAGTTACGTTGCGGCTATACGACTGGCAGTTGCGCAGCGGCAGCTGCTAAAGCGGCAGTGATAAAACTTTTGAGCGGCAAAACAGTTGAAACTGTCGAGTTGATGACGCCTAAAGGAACTTTGCTGACTTTAGCGGTACAGGAAAGAACAAGCGGTGAGCATGAGATTTGTTATGCTGTACAAAAAGATAGCGGCGATGATCCCGATGTTACTAAAGGGATTATGATTTATGCTAAAGTAAAAAAAACAGCACAAGGAATAACGATTGACGGTGGAGAAGGCATTGGACGAGTAACTAAAGCCGGATTAGCTTGTGCAGTTGGCGAGCCAGCTATCAATCCTGTGCCTAGAGAGATGATTGCTCAAGCTGCTGTTTCAGTTTGCCAGCAATTGGGCTATAAAGGGGGATTGTGGATAGAAATCTCGGCGCCGGAAGGCAAAAAACTGGCGCAAAGAACCTTTAATCCTCGCTTGGGTATTGTCGACGGCATTTCTATTTTAGGAACCAGCGGTATTGTGGAACCGATGAGCGAAGCTGCGTTGATTGATACTATTAAAGCAGAGATGAATATTCGCAAAGCCTCTGGCGAGCAATATATTTTGGTGACACCGGGCAATTATGGCGAGGCTTTTGCAAAAATTCACCAAAGGCTGCAAGTTGCTGATAGCGTAAAATGCAGCAATTATTTAGGAGAAGCGCTAGATTATGCGGTAGAGGTTGGCTTTAAAGGATTGCTTTTGGTAGGTCATATGGGTAAAATAGTTAAAGTTGCTGGCGGTATCATGAATACACATTCTCGCTATGCTGATTGCCGTATGGAAATCATAGCGGCGCATAGCGCTATGCAAGGAGCAGAGCGGGAAATAGTGCGGCAGATTATGGCGTGTGTTACTGTTGATGAGGCGATGGCTATTTTGCTGCAGCATAATCTTTTAGTGCGGACGATAGAGAGCATTATTGATAAAATTGATTTCTATTTGCAGGCGCGAGTGCCAGAAACATTTGTCATAGGCGCGGTGGTTTTTTCTAATCAGTATGGGTTATTAGGACAGACAAAAGCGGCGGAACGTTTAATAAACTTGATCGTGCAACAGGAGGAAGAACAATCATGAGCGGAACATTATATGGCGTTGGATTAGGACCAGGAGATCCCGAATTGATGACGGTGAAAGCTATTAAAACGATTGAGCATTGCGACGTTATTGCATTGCCGATTTCTTCAACGGAGGGCAAAGTCGCTTGGGAAATTGCTTTAGAAATGGTGCCGAAAATAGAAGAAAAAGAAATTTTGTCTTTATCAATGCCAATGACGCGGGATAAACGTCTCTTAGAAGAAAGTCATCAACAAGCGGCAGAAAAAATTACGGCTCATTTGGCGAAAAATCAATCGGTGGCATTTTTGACTATTGGCGACCCTAGTATTTATTCGACTTATTGTTATCTTCATGAATTAGTTGCCAAACACTATTCTGTGCAGATGATTGCCGGAGTGCCTTCTTTTTGCGCTGTAGCGGCAGAGTTAAATATTCCTTTGGGACAAGGGGCGCAAATGATTCATATTGTTCCAGCTTCTTATCAAGGTTGGGAAGAAAGCTTGGATTATGCTGGAACTAAAATTTTGATGAAGGCTGGTAAAGCCATAGACCAAATTAAAGAACGACTAAAAGATAAACAATGTTTAGTTGACGTCATGATGGTTGAACGCTGTGGTATGGCTGATGAAATGATTTATAAGGGAATCGACGCCATTGATGAGCTTGCTAATTATTTATCAACTATTATTGTTAAAGAGAAAGGGGAACGACGTTGATGGTTTATTTTGTTGGCGCGGGTCCGGGAGCGATAGATTTACTTACTGTGCGCGGAGAACGATTGCTAAAGAAAGCGAATGTCATTATTTATGCGGGCTCTTTAGTTAATCCGGCATTATTAAATTTGCGGCAGTCTGACTGTCTTTGTTACAATAGCGCAGAAATGACGCTAGAAGAAGTCATTGCGGTCATGGTCAAAGCGGAAGAAGACAATCAGTTAACCGTTAGATTGCATACAGGAGATCCCTCTCTGTATGGCGCTGTTCAAGAGCAAATGGCGTATCTTGACCAGTTACAGATAGCGTACGAAGTCGTACCCGGCGTTAGTTCGTTTTGTGCAGCGGCAGCCGCTTTAAAGCGAGAGTATACATTACCCGATGTTGCGCAAAGTGTTATCATCACGCGTATGAAGGGGAGAACCGACATGCCGCCTAGAGAAAATATTATTTCCTTCGCTGCTCATCAGACGACGATGGTAATTTTTTTGAGTGTGGCAATGATTGAACAGTTGAGCGATGAGCTGATAAAGGGCGGTTATGCGTCAGATACACCGGCGGCTGTAGTATATAAAGCAACTTGGCCTGACGAGCAAATTGTGGTAGGAACCATAGTAGAATTGCCGCAAATGGTATCAGCGCGGCAAATCAGCAAAACTGCATTGATTTTAGTGGGGAAATTTCTAAAGGATGATTATTCCCGCTCCAAACTTTATGACCCTGCTTTTGCCCATGGATTTCGCGAGGCAAAAGAATGAAACTGGCTGTCATCGCTTTTACCAAATGGGGCATAGAATTATGTGAAAAATTAAGTCAACAGTTAACAGACTGTACAGGATTTTATCTGTCTTCTTATCACCATAGTGAAGAATTGCATGCGGTTAATTCGCTTGGTGCGTGGACGGAAGTGGCAATTGCCCAATATGAAGGGATTATTTTTATTGGTGCTTGTGGTATTGCTGTTCGAGCGATAGCGCCTTTTATACAAAATAAAGTTAATGATCCTGCGGTAATTTCTCTTGATGATGAAGGGCGTTTTATTATCTCATTGCTTTCTGGTCATCTTGGCGGCGCTAATGAGTTGGCGCAAGAAATTGCTGATTTGACAAAAGGAACAGCCGTTATTTCTACAGCTACCGATAATCATCACGTTTGGGCTATTGATCAATGGGCAAAGAAAAATCAATGTATGATCAGTGATTACAGCATTGCCAAGAAAATTTCTGCGGCGCTTTTGGCAGGCAGAGAAATTGGTATAACGACAATTTTCAAGCGGCAAAAGTTATCGGTACCCAATATATTTTGGGCAGAAAGTGGACCTTTGGGTATGGTGATTGACTTAAATACGCAAAAATATCCTTTTGCAGAAACAGTGCATTTACTGCCGAAAATTGTTACCGTTGGGATAGGGTGTCGTAAAGGCAGTTCGCTAGAGGTGCTGGAAACAGTTTTAGAAGAAACGCTGCAAACTTATGGAGTGGATCGAAGATGTCTCGCTCAAATAGCATCTATTGATCTGAAGCAAGAAGAAGAAGGGCTGTTAGCTTTGTCAGCAAAATATAAGTTGCCTTTTGTCGTTTTTTCAGCTGACGAATTAAAGCAGGCGGTTTATCAGAAGGTTGATTTAGGATTAAGTAGAACCGGTGAAAATTTCTCGCAGTCTGATTTTGTTCAGCAAGTGACAGGCGTTGATAATGTTTGCGAGCGGGCGGCACTTTTAGCTAGCCAAGGCGCTTTGATTTTGTCTAAGCAAATTAAAAACGGCGTCACGATTGCGCTGGCTGTTAAAAATTGGACGGTTGTGCTTGAGTGAAAGGAACGAACATGAAGAAAATTTATATAGTTGGTTTAGGTCCGGGTGATAGTGAACAAATAACGCCTAAAGCGTATAGCGCTTTGGCAGAAAGCGATGTGATTATTGGCTATGATACCTATGTTGCCTTAATCAAAGAGGAGTTTGCGCATAAAAATTTCTGTTCTACTGGTATGCGTAAAGAGGTTCAGCGATGTCAGTTGGCTGTGGAAAAAGCTTTAAGCGGGCAAACTGTAGCGATGATTTCCAGTGGTGATGCTGGGATTTATGGTATGGCGGGATTGCTTTATGAAGTTGCCGCCAATATGAAAGCGGAAATTGCTATTGAAGTAATTGCTGGGGTTACAGCGGCAGCCAGTGGAGCCGCTCTTTTGGGCGCACCGCTGATGCATGATTTTGCTGTTGTCAGTCTCAGCGATTTATTGACGCCGATGGCTTTGATTGAAAAACGATTGCACTTGGCGGCAGACGGTGATTTTGTTATTTGTTTATACAATCCTTCCAGCAAGAAACGCAGTGATTATTTAGCGCGTGCTTGTGATATTATTTTGCAGTATCGTTCGCCAGAAACGGTTTGTGGTATTGCGCATCATATTGGACGCGAGGGTGAAGGCACTATTATTCTGTCTCTTGCACAACTGAAAACGATTAAAGTTGATATGTTTGCTACGGTGTTTATCGGTAATTCGCAAACCAAGATTATCAATGGTAAAATGGTAACGCCGCGAGGTTATGGCGATGTATAAATTAGGAATATTAGCAGGGACGACGGAAGGACGACTTTTATTAGAACGGTTGTGTAATCTGCCTATTGAAATAGTAGTTTCTGTGGCAACAGACTATGGCGCGGCAATATTAAAAGATATGCCCAATATTTCGCTTATTGTGGGACGCAAAGATTATTGTCAAATGCGAATATGGTTGAAAAAGGAAAATTTTGATGGTGTTATTGACGCTACACATCCTTTTGCGCGAGTTGTTACGCAAAATTTGCAGACGGCTTGCGAGGAAACACATACGCCTTATTGGCGTTTGCTTAGAGAGGAAGCAGTGCAGGAAACGTCTTCCCTTATATTTTGTCAAACGCTTGAAGAAGTTATTGCTTATTTGCAATCAAAAGAAGGCAATATTTTGCTGACAATAGGCAGCAAAGATTTAATGTGTTTTAAAACGTTAGCGCATTATCAACAGCGGCTTTTTGTGCGGATATTGCCTATGCAAGCGTCTTTGGCATCTTGTGAAGCGTTTGGTTTGGCAGGAAGTCATATTATAGCGATGCAGGGACCTTTTTCGGAGGAGATGAATCGGGCGCTATTGAGACATACCGAGGCGAAATATTTAGTGACGAAATCTTCCGGCGCTGGCAGCGGTTATGAGGAAAAAATAGCTGCTGCTCAAGCGTTGGGTGTGGAAATAATTGTGTTAAAACGTCCTCAGGAACAAGGCTGGTCTTTGATGGAAATGGAAGCGCATATAAAAGCGCAGTTGGAGGCATATAATGGCTGAAGTAACAATTATCGGCGCTGGTTTAGGAACAAAAAAAACGGTGACAATGGAAGGCTGGCAAGCGATTCAGGAGGCGCAAGTATTGATTGGAGCCGAGAGAATTTTGCGTACGTTTGATGATGGTACGAAAATTACTTACACAGCATACTTGCCCCATGATATTCAAAAACTCGTTGACGCGCATAATGCGCAGAGAATTGCAGTTTTGGTTTCTGGCGACAGCGGTTTTTATAGCGGCGCTAAAAAGCTAACGCAAGTTTTGCAAGCGCATCAGGTGCGTTTTATCAGTGGCATTAGTGCGTTGTCTTATTTTGCCGGTCAATTGCAGCTGTCGTGGGAAGATTGTCAGGTGATTAGTCTGCATGGTCGAAAAGCGCAATTTATTGGTGTGGTTGGACAGCATGAGAAAACATTTTTACTTTTGGATCATCAATTTTCTGTAGTGCAAGTCTGTCAACAGTTACTGGCGGCTGGGCTGGATTTTGTTGATGTTTATGTCGGTGAGCGACTTTCTTATGCCGAGGAAAAAATTTTTCACGATAAGCCGCAAAATTTGCTAGGAAAAACGTATGATGATTTAGCAGTCATGATGATTATCAATCCTCACGCTAAGCAGCGATCGCTAAGCAATAGCCTTTCTGATGCGGAATTGATACGTCGTGATATTCCTATGACTAAAAGCGAAGTACGTGCCGTATCTTTAGCAAAATTAGCGTTGACGTCGCAAGATATTATCTATGATATTGGCGCGGGAAGCGGTTCGGTGACGGTAGAAACGGCAAGAGTGCTTACAAAAGGCTGGGTGTATGCTATTGAAAAAAATCCTCTTGCTGTTTCATTGATACAAGAAAACTGTCGTCGACTGGAAGCTTACAATGTAGATGTCATTTTGGGTGCAGCGCCGGCAGTTTTAGCAGATTTACCGGTGCCGGATGCTGTTTTTATTGGCGGTACAGCAGGAAAAATGCAGGAAATTATTATGGCGGTTTTGGCAAAGAATCCTTGTGTGCGGCTAGTAGTCAATGCTATTACTTTGGAAACCGTTGCTGAAACATTGTCATGTTTAAAACGATGGTTTGAAGCGTTTGAAATCGTACAGCTATCTGTCAGCAAAAACCGACCGGCAGGAGACAAACAAATGATGATTGGCAGCAATCCTGTTTTTATATTGAGTGGGCGAGGACGTGGCGAATATGGTATTAGTGACTAAACCAAGATTGTTGTTGGCAGCTCCCAGTAGTGGCAGTGGTAAAACTACGTTTGTTTGTGGATTGCTACGTTTGTTGTTGATGAAAGAATTACAGCCGAAATGTTTTAAGTGCGGACCAGATTATATTGATCCCATGTTTCATCAACAGATTATTGGTGCAGCTTCTGGTAATTTGGATTTATTTTTATGTGCAGAAGAAACGATTCGTTATTTATTAGCCAAAAACAGCCAAGCGTGCGATTTGGTTTTGATAGAAGGGGCAATGGGGTATTATGATGGCGTAAGCGGCGGTGAAACGTGGTGCAGCAGTTATCATTTGGCTAAAGTCACCCAGTCGCCGGTTGTTTTACTGGTTAACTGTCGAGGCATGTCTATTTCCGTTGCAGCGCAGATCAAAGGGTATTTGACGTTTAGAGATGATCATCAGATAGAGGGCGTTATTTTAAATCAAATTTCGGCATCGCTTTATGATGAAATCAAAACGCTGTTAGAAGAAGAATTAGGGATAAAAGTTTTTGGTTATTTGCCTAAATTAGCAGAAATTAGTTTAGCAAGTCGTCACTTAGGTTTGGTAACTGCAGGAGAAGTTGCTGATTTGCAAAAGAAAGTTGAGCGTCTAGCTGAAGAAATGGAAAAAACTATTGATTGGCGCGGCTTGATTGCTTTAGCGCAGAAAGCGCCGCCGTTCGCTGTCGAAGAAAGAGCTGTTGCTAAAATTTCAATATCATTGCGTATTGGCGTGGCAAAAGACAGAGCGTTTTGTTTTTATTATCAGGATAATTTGGCGTTGCTTGAAGAAATGGGAGCGGAAATAATTAGTTTTAGCCCTTTAGAAGATAAAGAATTGCCGCCGGATTTGGACGGATTGATTTTGGGCGGTGGTTATCCCGAATTGTATTTGCCTAAACTGTCTGCCAATATTTCATTACGACGACAGATTAAAGAATTGATTATACAGGGAATACCAACCATTGCTGAATGTGGCGGTTTTATGTATTTGCATCAATTTATTGAAAATGAAGCAGGAAAACGTTTTCCGATGGTGGGCATTATTGATGGTGGATGTTATCCTAAGGGAAAATTAGTACGTTTTGGTTATGCCGAGCTGCGGGCAGAGCGAGAAAATGTGTTGTGCCGACAAGGAGAAGGTTTTAAAATTCATGAGTTTCATTATTGGGAAAGCAATAACAGCGGAAACGATTTTTTAGCGCAAAAGCCCTGCCGTGATAAACAATGGCATTGCGGACACGGCGGAAAAAATTTATATGCTGGTTTTCCTCATTGCCATTTTTACAGCGAGCCTTTTTTGGCGGATAATTTTTTGGCAAAAGCGGAGACTTTTCACGTAGCGCAGAAAGGAGGTCAATTTCATGCTGTCAAAAATTTGTGAGGGTGTAACGCCTCTGGCAAAAGAGGCAATGCAGACAGCGCAAAAACGTTGGGATACCATTGCTAAGCCTTTGAATAGTTTGGGGAAATTAGAGCAAATCATCATTAAAATTGCTGGCATAACAGGCGATCCTTATTGGAAACTGGATAAACGAGCAGTAGTCGTTATGGGAGCTGATAATGGTGTTATTGAGGAAGGTGTAACGCAAACTGGTAATGAAGTGACAGCCTTAGTAATGCAAAATTTGTGTCGAAAAACAGCGGCAGTCAGTTATTTTGCCGCAAAAGCACAGGCAGATGTTTTTCCGGTAGATATTGGCATAGCAACGAATTTGACAGAGAAGGGCATTATTGACTATAAAATTGCTCGCGGAACGCATAATATTGCCAAAGAAGCAGCTATGAGTCGGCAGGAAGCTATAAAGGCTGTAACGATTGGTATTAAAATGGTTGAGCGTTTAAAAAAAGATGGCTATCAAATTATTGCTGTGGGTGAAATGGGTATTGGCAATACAACGACAACCAGCGCCGTTGCGTGCGCATTATTAGGCATATCGCCGCAGGCGGCTGTTGGACGGGGAGCCGGTCTTTCGTCGGAAGGGCTGCGCAAAAAAATAGCCGTTGTAACGCAAGCGTTAGCCATCAATAAGCCTGATAGTACAGATGGGCTAGATGTTTTAGCTAAAGTAGGAGGATTTGATTTAGCTGGTTTAGCTGGCTTATTTTTAGGCGGCGCTTATTACCATATACCAATGATTATGGATGGCGTCATCAGTCAGGCGGCGGCGTTGGCTGCGGTGCGTATTTGTTCGCAAATAAAACCGTACTTATTACCAAGTCATCTTTCTAAAGAGCCCGTCAGTCGTTTGTTGTTGCAGGAACTGGCATTGTCGCCTATTATTGACGGTGAGTTATGTTTGGGCGAAGGAACAGGCGCTGTTCTTTTGCTGCCGATATTAGACATGGCAGAAGCAATTTATCAAGAAATGGATAGTTTTGAGCAGATGCGTATGGCGGCGTATCAACCGCTTTTGTAGGAGGCGATAAGGTGTTTAGTTTAGTTATTGGCGCTTCTGGCAGTGGAAAATCAGCTTTCGCCGAAGAAATTATTCTGCACAGCAGCGCTAAAAATCGTTATTATCTGGCTACTATGCGACCTTATGACGAAGAAAGTCGCCAAAAAATCGTTCGCCATCAAACGACGCGTCAGGAGAAAAATTTTTCTACCATAGAATGTTATCAGGATTTGCATCATATTGTTTTGCCGCCATCATCAGCCGTTTTGGTTGAATGTTTATCTAATCTTTTGGCTAACTGTCAGTATGACGAAGCGTTTAACGATGTTGACATAGTGGCGTTATTGGTAGAACAATTATTGAAATTAGCGGCGCAAGCAGAGGATTTGGTGATCGTTTCTAATGAAGTTTTTGTTGACGGTGTTACTTATGATGAATCTAGTCGGCAGTATTTGGCTAATTTAGTTTGTCTCAATAGGGCACTGGCAGCGGCGGCTCATCAGGTCATTGAAGTGGTGTATACGCTGCCGATTTATCATAAGAAGGCGGCGCAATGAAATATTTTTGGCAGTCAATGGTTGTAGCGTTTGGTATGTATTCTAAGATTCCTGTGCCGAAAGTTGTTTGGCAAAAGGAAAATATGCGTTATGCTTTTTGTTTTTTACCTTTGGTTGGTTTGGTCATTGGCATGATAATGGCGGGATGGTTGTTGATAGCGCAAAAATTTTCTTTTGGTGATAATTTACGGGCAGCCATAGCCGTATTTTTACCAGCAGCTTTAAGCGGCGGTATTCATCTGGATGGCTTTTGTGATACAGTGGATGCTTTGAGCAGCCATCAAAGCGTATCTCGTAAGCAGGAAATATTAAAAGATCCCCATATCGGTGCGTTTGCTCTTATTTGGGTAGTCATTTACTTATTAGTTTTATTTGGTTTGTGGAGTCAAATTACTGTTTCTGGGAAAATGGTTGTTAGCGTTGGCGTATCTTTTGTTTTATCACGAGCCTATGGCGCTAGCAGAGTGATCAAATTATCGTTAGCCAGAGAAGATGGTTTGGCTGCTGAATTTGCTCAGAAAGCGCAAAAGAAAACTGTTTATATAGTGCTGATGGTTTGGCTGGTTTTAGCATTAGCTGTTTATTGGTACATGTGGCTGTTTGCGGCAATTATTTTTTCGATGTTATTATTGTTGTTTTCTTTTTGGTATGGGAAAATGGTCGAAACGGAATTTAGCGGTATTAACGGCGATTTAGCAGGTTTTGCTGTGGAAATCGTGCAGTTGTTGGTATTGTTGGCAATTTTGGCGGCAGAGGTGATAGAGAGATGAGAATGGTTATCGGTGGCTTGGGGCAGGGACAAATTGAGTATGGCGCATCGTTAGCAGGGATTGCTTTAGCTGAAGCGGCTGACGGTGCAATTTGTTCACTGGCGGAAATTGAGGAAAAGAAAATGGTTTACAATCTGCATTTATTGATTAAACGCTTATTGCTTGAAGGAGAAGATCCATATCGCATTCTGTCGCATATAAATGAGCAAGTGATTGTAACAGATGAAATTGGCGGCGGTTTGGTGCCAATTGATGGTTTTGAACGGCAATGGCGAGAAGTATGCGGGCGTATTTGTGGTGAAATCGCTCAAAAAGCGCAAAGCGTCGATAGACTGTACTGTGGTCTGGCAATGAGACTCAAAGGATAAAGCGTATGATGACGGTCAATTTAATTCGCCATGGTCAAACGTTAGGCAATCAACAAAAACGATATATCGGCGCAACTGATGAGTCGTTGCTTTTGGCAGAAAAACAGCGATTGAAACAGTTAACGTTTCCACCTGTAGAACGACTGTTTTCCAGTCCATTGCTGCGTGCCAGAGAAACGGCTGCCGTTCTTTATCCGCAATTAACGCCGATTATTGTGGAGGATTTTCGCGAATGTCATTTTGGTCTTTTTGAGAATAAGACGTATGAAATTTTACAAACAGATGATAACTATCGCGCTTGGTTGGCTTCTGGTGGCTTAGGTCATATTCCTTACGGCGAGAACGGCAGAGATTTTCGTCAGCGTTCTGTCACTGCTTTTATACAGCTTATTACGCAGAATTGTGCGGAGCAATTATGGCAAAATGGAGCTATAATCGCTCATGGTGGCACTATCATGGCAATTATGGCAGCTTTTAGTGACCATGATGATTTTTATGCTTGGCGAGTTGCTAACGGAGAAGGGTATCAAATAAGGATTGATGAAAAACAGTGGCGTCGCTGTCCAAAATTCCAGCGAACGTCATTGTTGCGGGGGAAAATATGATGATGACAGTGGGCGCGATAATGATAGGTTTTTGTTTGGATCTCTTGTTAGGCGACCCGCATTGGCTATATCATCCTGTACGTTTGATAGGAGCGCTGATCAATTGCTGGGAAAAGTGGTTGCGTCGTTTATTAGGCGAGAAGCCTTTGGCGCAAATAATCGCCGGTTTTTTACTGGTGGGAGCGGTGTTAAGTACGACGTTTGGCGTCGTTTTTTTGCTGTTATCGTGGGCGGGCACTGTCAGTTTGTGGTTGCAGTTGGCGATGGAGGGTATCATGTGCTATCAAATTTTAGCGGTGAAATCATTGAAAACGGAAAGCATGAAAGTTTATGCAGCTTTGCAAAAGAATGATCTGCTTTTGGCTCGCCAAGAAGTATCTATGATTGTTGGACGAGATACAAAACATTTAACGGAAACGCAAGTAATCAAAGCGACGGTAGAAACGATAGCGGAAAATACGGCTGATGGCGTTATTGCTCCTTTATTTTATTTGGCGCTTGGCGGCGCACCGTTGGGGTTTTTGTATAAAGCGGTGAACACGATGGATTCGATGATAGGGTATCAAAATGAACGTTATCGGTATTTTGGTCGGGCGGCGGCGAAACTAGATGATCTTTTTAATTATCTGCCAGCAAGATTGGCGGCGCTGTTAATGTTGGTGGCCGCAAAATTAGCTAAATTAGATGTCAAAGAAGGTTGGCGGATTTATAAACGAGATCGTCATCAACACGCTAGTCCCAACAGCGCTCAGACAGAAGCTGTTTGCGCCGGCGTTTTGCGTGTTCAATTGGCGGGCGATGCTTATTATTTTGGCGAACTGCATCATAAGCCGACTATTGGCGATGATTGGCGCAGTATAGAGGCAGAAGATATTAAACGAGCGAATCGTCTGCTGTATTTAACAGCTTTTTTGGCTGTTTTTTTGTTGCTTGTGGTGAAAATAATTTTTTTAACGTTTGGGGGCTGACAAATGACAGTGCATGGCGGCAATATTTATGACTATCAAGAAAATATAACGGATTTTTCGGCGAATATCAATCCCTTAGGAATGCCAGATTCATTGCGGCAAGCCATCATCACGGCAATTGATGAAGCCGTTCATTATCCCGATCATTACTGCCGTAAACTGCGTGCTTTGCTGGCAGAGCAATTAGACTGTGAGGCAGCAGAAATTGTTTGCGGCAACGGAGCTGCTGATTTAATTTTTCGTGCTGTGGGCGCTCTTAAACCGCAAAAAGCTTTATTGATAGCGCCGGCTTTTTCAGAATATGAAGCGGCGTTAAAACAAAATGGCGTAGAAATCGTTTACTATGATTTGGAGGAAACAAAAGATTTTCGGCTTCAGGAGGATTTTTTGTTTTTTTTGGCAGATATTCGACCTGATATGGTTTTTCTTTGCAATCCGCATAATCCTTCTGGAAATGTAGTGAAAAAAAATTTCATGTGGCAAATTGCAGTTGAATGCCAGAAAATAGATAGTATGTTGATTATTGATGAATGTTTCTATGATTTTTGGCTTGATGGAGAGAATCAAAGTTTACTTAGCAGTAGGGAAAATTTTGACCATATGTTGATTTTACGAGCGTTTACTAAAATGTACGCCATGGCTGGCGTGCGGCTGGGGTATCTGGTTTCGGCTAATCGATCGTTAGTCGCTCAAATTGCTGAGACTGGTCAGTGGTGGAGTGTTTCTCATTTGGCGCAAGCTGCTGGCTGCGCAGCAGTAAAAGAAAAAACTTTTGCTATGCAAAGTCGTTTGTTAATTGCAGAAGAAAGAGATAAAATGATCAAAACGCTCAAGAATCTGGGGTGTAAAGTTTATCCTTCGCAAGCTAACTATTTATTATTTCGTCATGACGATCCTTTATTAAAACAAAAATTGTTGGCGCAGCAAATCTTGATTCGTAGCTGTCAAGACTATCGCGGTTTAAATGAGCATTATTATCGCATCGCTATAAAGTTGCCGGAAGAAAATCAGCAATTATTAGTGGCAATGGAGCGAGTGCTAGGAAAGGATTCTGCACAATGGGAGCGATAATGGTCATTGTTGATGGGATGAATGATGAGCATTTGGCAGAAGATTATTTGCCTATTTTGCAACGGATTAAGCGAGTTGGCGCTTATGGTATAGCTGATAATCAACAGCCTCAAAGAGGTGTGGACACTTTGAACTGCGTTGGTGCTTTGTTGGGATTAGATGTCAGTGATTTACCTGTCGGCAGGGCTTATTTGGAAGCTGTTGCAGAAAATATTGCGCTGAAAGAAGATGATTGTGTTTATCGGGCTAGTTTGCTTAAAACAGAAAACGGACTATTGCAGACGGTGAATGGGCTGAATTTGTCAACTATGCAGTATCGTCAGGCATGGCAATCATTAAAAGAACATTTGCCGTCTCAATATCAATTGTATCCTTTGCGAGAAGGGCGAGGCATTTTGATTGATCAAAAAGGTCGACTGCAAAAAACTTTTCCGCCGCATCAGCATCTGGCTGAAAACATGAGTACTTTATTGCCAAAGGATATATTCTTGCAAAAGTTGATTTTTTCTAGTAGTTGTTGTCTGGAGTTTCTGCAAGAGAATAAAGGACAATGGTATTTGTGGCTTTGGGATGGCGCTCAAAAACAAAAAATGCCCGCTTTTCAAACGCTTCATGGTTTTCAAGGTGCTATAGTGGCTAAGACGCCTGTTATTGTAGGTTTGGCAAAAACAATGCAGATGGCGCTGGCTGAGCTAAAAAAAGCGACAGGAGAAACGGATACCGATTTGTTGGAAAAAAAGCAACAAACCATAGCGTTGGCTGCGCGGTATGATTTGGTTATTTGCCATGTTAACGGCGCTGATGAAGCGGCTCATCGCTTTGATTGTATTGAAAAAAAACAATTTCTTGAGCGGGTAGCCGAAGAATTATTATTGCCTTTAGTTTCAAGTGAAAAAACGGTACTGATTGTTGGCGATCATAGTACTTTTTGTGCCTGTGGTACTCACGGTCAAGCCAAGCAGCCCTTTTATTTGGCTAATAGTATGCTGAAAGGAAATTTAGGTCAAGTTAAAGGACAGGAAGTCATAAAATTGCTGCAAAGGGGGATAAGACATGGCTAAAGCAATTATGATTCAGGGAACGGCGTCCAATGTCGGCAAAAGTTTATTGGCAGCGGGACTTTGCCGGATTTTTAAAGAAGACGGCTATCGGGTAGCGCCTTTTAAAGCACAGAATATGGCGTTAAACTCTTTTATTACTAAAGATGGGTTGGAAATGGGGCGAGCGCAAGTTATGCAGGCGGAAGCGGCTGGCGTTGAACCTGATGTGTGGATGAATCCGATTTTATTAAAGCCAACCAGCGACACGGGCTCGCAAGTTATTGTCGGTGGCAAAGTTGTGGGCACAATGTCGGCTAAAGAATATTTTCGCTATAAAAAATCGCTGATTCCTTATGTTAAAACGGCGTATCAAACGTTGGCAGAACGATTTGAAGTCATGGTATTAGAAGGCGCAGGCAGTCCGGCAGAAATCAATTTAAAGCAAGATGATTTGGTTAATATGGGAATGGCGAAGATGGCTAAAGCGCCAGTACTTTTAGCGGGAGATATTGACTGCGGCGGCGTATTTGCCGCTTTGGCGGGGACTATGCTTCTTTTGAATGAAAGTGAGCGTTCTATGGTGAAAGGCTTGATTATCAATAAATTTCGCGGTGATAGGAGTATACTGCGTTCGGGAGAAGACATGATTGAGCAGATTACTGGCGTGCCTGTAGTGGGGGTAGTGCCGTATATGACGGTTGATTTGGACGATGAAGACAGTTTAGCTGAGCGATTGCAGCGAAAAAGTAGCGCCGGTTTTTTTGATATTGCGGTAATTCATTTGCCCAGAATGGCTAATTTTACCGATTTTAATCCACTGGAGCGGCTGGAAATGGTAACGGTGCGCTATATCAAACGTCCATCGCAGTTAAAAGACGCCGATTTGATTATTTTGCCGGGCAGCAAGAACACGATGGCTGATTTATTGTGGCTTAAAGAAAGCGGCTGGGCAGCGGCGATCATTAGAGCGGCTAACAAAGGAACGTTGATTTTGGGAATTTGCGGCGGATTTCAAATGTTGGGGGAAAGTATTAGTGATCCTGAGTGCTTGGAGTGCGGCGGGACGATGAAAGGTTTAGGGTTATTGCCAATAGAGACGGTTTTTGGTTTGCCTAAACGACAGATTCAGGTGACGGGTCATTTTTCACAGGAACTTTCGGCTGAATTTGCCCCTTTTAGCGGTTTATCTTTTACCGGTTATGAGATTCATATGGGACAGAGCCGTCAGAGCGGAAATGCGTTGCCGTTAACGCTATCGGAACAACCATCATTAGAAGAAATGATAACGGGTTTGTGTTTAGACAACGTAGCAGGCACTTATGTGCATGGTTTGTTTGAGAATGGAGAAGTTTTGGAGGCTTTATTAACGTTGCTGGCTCAAAAAAAGGGTGTCAATCCTCTGAACGTTCAGGCGCTTAACTGGGTTGATTATAAAGAAAATCAGTACGAGCAGCTAGCAAAGATATTGCGAACTAGTTTGGATATGAGCAAAATTTACCACATACTGGAGGCTGGCATATGAAAAAAGGACTAATTCATTTGTATCATGGCGATGGCAAAGGAAAAACAACAGCCGCGTTAGGACTAATGCTTCGCGCTTTGGGCAGAGATTATCGCGTATTATTCGTTCAGTTTCTCAAAAATCAGCCGACAGGCGAATTGAAGTCTTTAGCGCAATTTTCTCATGTAAAGATTTTGCGAGGCAAAGAGAGCGATGTTTTTTCTTTTCATATGAGCGAGGAGGATAAAATAAAAGCGAGAGCTATTCATAATGAGCATTTGCAGCAGGCAATAGCGTTGGTTAATGAAGGATTGTTTGATTTGTTGGTATTAGATGAAGTTGTGGGCGCTTATGATAAACGTTTGTTGGATGGCGAATTGCTTTTGGATTTTTTGCGCCATAAGCCAAATGATTTGGAAGTGGTGATGACAGGACGCAATCCCGACGAGCAGTTGGTATTGTTGGCAGATTATGTTTCGGAGATCAAAAAAATTAAACATCCCTACGATCAAGGTGTTACTGCTAGAGTAGGAATTGAACTTTAAGGAGAAATGGTGATGGAATTTGAAAAAATATTGCCGGCTGATATTGAAAAGCGTTCGTTTGAATTGCTCAGCAAAGAATTAAAAAATAAAAACCTTCCTGCGGAAAATGAAGCGGTTATCAAGCGAGTGATTCATACTACGGCAGATTTTGATTATGAAGACAATCTTTATTTTTCACCACAGGCAGTTGCGATCGGTTTAAAAGCCTTGCGGCAAGGGGCTTCTATTGTGACGGATACCAAGATGGGGCAAGCCGGCATCAATAAAAAAGCGTTGGCTCGTTTTGGCGGAAATGTTTTTTGCTTTATGTCCGATGAGGATGTAGCAGAAGAAGCTCAAAAAAGAGGCGTTACTCGCGCATTCGTTAGTATGGAAAAAGCGGCTAAATTGCAGCAACCATTGATTTTTGCTATCGGCAACGCACCTACGGCGCTAATAGGCTTGGCGGAATTGATCGAAGCCAATCAAATACGACCTGAACTAATTATTGCTGTACCAGTAGGCTTTGTTAATGTAGTGGCGGCTAAAGAATTGATTATGCAAACCAACGTGCCCAATATTACGGCACGAGGGCGTAAAGGCGGTAGCAATGTTGCTGCTGCTATTTGTAATGCGCTTTTATATCAGTTGACGTAATTATTTGAGCGATGGTTGATCGTTAGAAGCGCCAACCTGTATACAGCACACTTGTTGTTTATACTGTATACTTTAGCAAATACTATTTTCTCCAAAACTGTTATATGATACAATATAAAAACATTAGCTGTATCAGTCTTTGTACAGTTTGGGATATGTTACTTATTACTGCGCAGTATGCGCCATCAACTGATTGGGGGAATATTTTATGGAATTGAAATCACCTTATTTAATTGGCATCATGCAAGATCTGGTTCAGAGCGTTTCCTATCAAAAAGAATTTTTGCAGGCTGTGCATGAAGTGCTTTGTTCCATCGAGCCTGTATTGGAAAAACATCCTGAATATGAAAAATCGGGATTAATTGAGCGATTGGTTGAGCCGGAACGCACCATCATGTTTCGCGTTCCATGGGTTGACGATAGCGGCAAAATGCGCGTCAATCGCGGCTATCGCGTTCAGTACAATTCTGCTTTAGGGCCGTATAAAGGCGGTCTGCGTTTCCACCCAACAGTCGATCTGGGCGTTTTAAAATTTTTGGGTTTTGAACAGATTTTCAAAAATTCCCTGACCGGTCTGCCAATGGGCGGCGCTAAAGGCGGTTCTAATTTTGATCCGAAAGGCAAATCGGATAATGAAATTATGCATTTTTGCCAAGCGTTTATGACAGAATTAAGCCGTCATATTGGTGCGGATACTGACGTGCCTGCCGGTGATATTGGCGTCGGCGCTAGAGAAATTGGCTATATGTTTGGTCAATATAAAAAATTGCGCAATGAGTTTACTGGCGTTTTGACAGGTAAAGGTTTAACTTATGGCGGCTCTTTAGTTCGTACAGAAGCTACAGGCTATGGTCTTTGCTATTTTGCCAACGAAATGCTGACCGTTAAAAAGAATACGAATTTTGAAGGAAAAACTGTTGTTATTTCTGGATCTGGCAATGTGGCTATTTACGCTTGCGAAAAAGCGCAAGCATTGGGCGCTAAAGTAGTGGCAATGAGTGACTCCAACGGCTATATTTACGATGCCGAAGGGATTAAATTGGATACCGTTAAAGATATCAAAGAAGTTAAACGGGGACGCATTAAAGAATATGCAGCAGTTCATCCAACCGCTGTTTATACGGAAGGCTGCCGTAATATCTGGAGTGTTGCTTGTGATATTGCTTTGCCTTGTGCTACGCAAAATGAACTAGATGAAGAAGGCGCAAAATTACTGGTCAAAAACGGCTGCATTGCTGTGGCTGAAGGCGCTAATATGCCTTCTACACCAGAAGCTATAGATTATTTAATGAGTAATGGCGTTTTATTCGCACCAGCTAAGGCGGCTAATGCTGGCGGCGTTGCTTGTTCTGGGTTGGAAATGAGCCAAAATTCTCAGCGGTTGAGCTGGAGTTTTGAAGAAGTTGATGAACGGTTAAAAAATATTATGCACAATATTTTCATGACGATTGATCAAACGGCTATTGAATATGGCGTAGAAAATAACTTTGTTATGGGTGCTAATATTGCTGGTTTCCAAAAAGTTGCTACCGCGATGATGGCTTACGGGGCTATCTAATGATAATAAAATAACATTAAAAACTGGGGTTGCCTATAAGCGCAGCGCCAGTTTTTTTATTGGCATCAAGCGATAAAAATGGCACTAAACGTGAATGGAAAGGTGAGAATCGAAGCGATGAAAAAATTAGCGCCAAAAGCCAAAAAGAAAAGATTTCCTGATGGGGACAATAGCAGAAACATGAAAAATATGCTTAGCGCTATTCTCTGGATAATATAGATAAGGTATGCTATAATGAGGAAACAATCAAGCAATAGAAGGAGTCCAATATATCATAGTTTATTAGACAGGCAAAAAAGTATAAAAAAAGAACCGAAAAATGGCGAAACTTCGTTATTTTTCGGCGTAAAAAGAGCCGTCTATAAAATCATGATATATTGGACTCCTTCTATTGCTTGATTGTTTCCTCATTATAGCATACCTTATCTATATTATCCAGAGAATAG
>CATJSX010000150.1 GCA_949743265.1 uncultured Peptococcaceae bacterium | reverse complement strand
TTCTTGTTAACTGCTTCTTCCCTGTGGACGCCGCAATGCCCCTAACTACATTCCCTGAGTATTTTATCTTCTGAGCTTCAAAAGTTTCTTCAAACTCCCTTATTGTTATTGTTGACTGCTCCTCATAGGGAGACATATTATCGAATGCTGTAATTATCTGATAGACTGGCGAGCAAAGTGCTGCGGCTCCTAAAAGAACATTTCCTCCAGATGATGCGACTATGTTGACTGCCCTTTGAGTGAAAACGGCATTATTGATCAATCCATTTATTGCGATTTCAAAGTCATCGAACTTAACGCCAAAATTTTCAAAAACGACCGATAACGTATCGTCTATTGGTTTGTATGAAACGTGCATTCCATCTTCATATCTAGCATACATGGTCAATGAGAGTTTATTATTTGTAGTCCCTTGCTCGCCTTTAGCTATAATATCAACTAAAGCAAAATCTGTAAGATACTCGGTTTTGCCGCCATTAGGAAGGCTACAGGCGGCAAGCTGTATAATAAAGTCCCCGTCTTGTCATCAAAAGTCCAGCCGTTACCTTTGAAAACAGATGTATCTATGATATTGGCATAATCGCTGAGTTTGACACTTCCCTGTGCTTTCAGATCGTCAATCAGTTTTGACCAGCCAGCAAACGAAGTCGCTAATGGTTCCATATCATTTGTTGTTTGTATCTCTGAGGTAACATAATGTTGCGCTCTATTGCTTGGAGGTGTCGTTAAATTAGCGGCGACGGAGTACAACTTGATAAATTTCTCTTCAAGAGCAGTGCCTTCTAAACTATTCTGACTGATACTGTAAAGCTCATCAAACAGCGCCAGATCAATTGCTATTTGGAAGTACAATAGTTCATCAGTATCCGTATCCTCCAAAACGATTGACATAAATGGCGCGGTCGTATCCTTATCTATTCTTAATTGAACAAAGTGGATGTTATCCACATCAGCCATTTCTCCCAAAATTGAAGTATCACAAAGTACCATATTTTCTGTAGGCTCATTTTTGCAAATATTTCCTTCTGTATCGATTATCAGTGAACGTCCATTATGCAATAAGGTGCCACTAAATTTAATCTGATTTGCTTCTACGGCTATTTTGACATTCGTCATTTCGACGTCCTCATCAGCACCTCTCGTTTGATACGCATGAAATAACGCATCAAGCGATGTTGCCTTAGTGCCAGACCATTCATCAACAAAAATCGTTCCGATATTATTAACGGATTGAAAATGCACTGCTTCTTCGGCTGCATAAGCGATCGTCAAAAAACTTGTTGAGATAACCCATACAACAACTATGGTAAAAAATTTTTTCAAATCAAATCGATGAATCATAAAAACCCTCCTTAACTCAAACAGCATAATCAAGTATACTAATGTCGACTTACATCTCAATAAAATCAATGCTTAAAATCCGCTATCCGTGCTTTGGTGATTGTTCATACCTATAGTGATAAGGTGCCAACCTTGCTAAATCCACATAAACAAACCCAAAATTAACAAAGTGGCTCCATAGTGTTGAAAAACATTTCAATTATGTTGCTACAATCTAAAGAAAAGTTATCTTATCTCACTTTCTATTGTGCTATAGATAGTTAAAACATTATGATATCGATCAGATCTGAACTTGATTTTATTATATCATTATGAATTAGCAAAGTCAATAGTAAGGATAACTTCAGGGCAAATGCATGAATATCAATTAAGAACAATATCACGATATTCTTTGGTGTCATGGAGGTTGAAAAGCCATTTTTAGATTGCATGATACCAATCATTCTTTTTGTAGTTAGAACAAAATGATATATTTCTATCTGCTGCACGAAAAAATATATTGTTCATGCGTAGGTCCTGATAAGCTCCCTTTTCAACGTTGAATCACAAAAGAATTTCTGTTATAATAAAATCCGCCAAATTGAAAGAATGCGCACGCAAAACTAATTTTAATA
>CATJSX010000149.1 GCA_949743265.1 uncultured Peptococcaceae bacterium | reverse complement strand
GCCCTTTTATGGTATTAAATGGTTTTTTTAATGTGTCAAAATTGTGATTTTCTGTTAAAATTTTACTATGAAAAATCGTTTGTTTTATATCGAATAATAGTTTTACCGAATTTTAGGATGTAAATTTAATAATTATCGGCAGCCGTGGAATAATAAAGAAAAACTCAGCAGTCAGCATTAACAAAAGAAAGGACGTAAGGTATGATTTATGGCTACATGCGCGTCAGCACAGCTGGACAAGTCAAAGGGAATAGCCTCGAAGAACAACAAAAAGTTTTGGAATCTAATGGCGCCAGCGTAATTTATCAAGATACATTTACTGGAACGAAAACTTCAAGACCTAATTTTAGTATTTTGATCAATAAGTTGCGAGACGGCGATACTTTGGTTGTGACCAAGCTGGATCGTTTTGCTCGCAACACGGTAGAAGGTATCAACATGGTTCATGATCTGCTCAAACGGGGCGTTAAAGTAAATATTTTAAATATGGGCATGGTTGATAATACGCCAACAGGTAAATTAATCTTGACGGTTATGCTGGGATTTGCTGAATTTGAGCGAGATATGATTATACAGAGAACGCAAGAAGGCAAGGCTATCGCCAAAGCCAAAGACGGTTTTTCTGAAGGTCGCCCCAAAAAATATACTGACGATGAATTAAATTGGGCAATGAATCTACTAGAAACTAATAGCTACACCGAAGTTGCAGAAATCACCAACATCAGCAAAAGCACTTTGATTCGCGAGGTAAAAAAACGAAATATCAGGATTCGTTAATCAATCTGTTAATTTGCTCTTTTACTTCTGAATAAATATTGCTATAATGAAAACAACATTAAATAGAGGTGAGAGCGATGTTTATCAAAGATCTGCAAGAAATTGAAAAAAAAGCCATGGTGGTAGAAGGCGCCAAAGGCGCTTATAAACAAGTGGCTATTGGTCCAAAAGAAGGCTGGGATGGTTATGTTCTGCGAGTCATGACATTAGAAACAGCAGGTAATACGCCTCAGCACAAACACCCATGGCCTCATATCAATTATGTGCTTTCTGGTTTGGGAACCGTTGCTATTGATGGCAAAGAATATCCAGTAAAAGAAGGCACCTGCGCTTATATACCCGCTGATAGCGAACATAGTTTTGTTAACATTGGAGAAAGTGAATTGAAATTTATCTGCATTGTGCCAGAAATAGGCGAATTTTAAGTTTTGCATAAAACCTGTTCGAAAGATGTGAAAAAGACAACATGACACAGCGTTTTGAAAGTTATCGAACAGGTCTACAGTAAACATAGATCCATGAAAGGCAGGAAAGCAGATGGGCAATAATATCATATTGGTTGGGTTTATGGGCACCGGCAAAACAGCTATTGGCAAGCGTCTTTCCGCTATGCTGAACAGACGCTTTTTAGATGCAGATAAAGAAATTGAAAAATTAACGGGTATGACCTTGATGACCCTTTATCATAAATATGGCAAAGTACGTTTCCAATCGGAAGAAGATTTGATGCTCAAGAAATTGCTCAAAGAAGACAACTGTGTAATCGCTACAGGCGGTTCGTTAATTTTGGATGAGCAAAAGTATCGACTTTTAAGCGAATCAGGATTAGTGATTTGTTTGACAGCCGATCCTAAAATTATTGAGCAACGTGTACAGAGACGCAATAATCGTCCGTTATTGAGTCGCAACAATATGTATCATGATATTTTAGAACTTTCCAAAGAACGAGAAGGTATGCATAATCGAGCAGATTTATGCGTTGATACTTCTCATAGAAATTTTGAAGAAATCATAGCAGTGATTACCGAATTTTTGCAAAAACAGTATGAAGAACAAAAGATAGAAGGAGTTTAACAAGATTGGATTTTTATACCATTATCGAAAAATCTAAACGATATTATCTCGAAGAAGATACCATGAACGGTGTTGCTTTATCATCTGTACAGTTAGGAGTCTTAGCTGATCGTTTGAGTAGTTTATATCAAAAACAGCAACAGTTAGAACTAGCTATTCGAACGTATATTACAGTATATTATAGTAACGGAACTACTGAGTATATCAGTTTAAAGCAACGCCCCAGTTTGCTGCTTTCATCAGCAAGAGTAACGTTGAAATACGGTTCAGCGGTTACTCTTGATGGTTTTGCAGCAACGTTCTTAGACGGCGAAGAAGAAAATCGCGTTTGGTTTGGCGATGACGGCGCTGTGGAAAATCGTGGCGAAAGCAAAGAAAAAGCAGCGCGTTTATTGCGTATGATGGTAGAAGCATTGAATGAGCCTGAACAAAAAGAAGATGTTATTTATACGGCTATCATTGATAAGCTCGAGAGAGAATTTATTCAAAAAATTGCTCGCCAATTGACGAACGAAAGTTATTTATCCCCTGTTTTGGAATTGAATCAAACGGAAATTTCTTTTTTATTTGATGAACAAATGACGTCAATAGCTATTGAAAATTTATCAGCTGATAACGGTAGTCGTGTGTTTCGACTGCCGCTATTGGCTAAGCATGGCTACTATCAGGTGTTATTCGATTTGAAAACACAAAAAATTAGTTTAATTACCAGCGCTTATGCTTGGGAGAATCCGACAGATCAACAGGAAGTAACGGCGCTGATCAATCAAATTTTGCTTAGAGAAGGCAACGAAAAATGAAAAAAGCAGCTAAAACTAATGCAGCCAGAATACTAGATCGGCTGCATATTCCTTATGAGTTATTAACGTATGAAGTTGATGAACATGATTTAAGCGCTGAAAATGTTGCGGCAAAGTTAAATATTCCTTTGCAAGCGGCTGTTAAAACTTTGATAGCTAGAGGAGATAAAACGGGAATTCTTGTCGCCTGTCTTTCTGGCGATAGAGAAATAGACTTAAAAAAGCTAGCGTTTCTCAGTCATAATAAAAAAGTAGAAATGGTTCATCTGAATGAAGTTTTGCCTTTGACGGGCTACATTCGCGGTGGGGTATCGCCTTTGGGAATGAAAAAGAATTACCCTATTTTTTTGGAGCAAACCGTGTTGGCACATGACAAAATTATTGTCAGCGCTGGTCTGCGAGGCATGCAGCTATATTTATCGCCTAAAGATTTAATAGCGGCGACCCAATGCACAATAGGCGATATTAGTTGATAAACGGAGGAAAACGATGAAAAATATTTTAACCATTGCCGGTTCTGATTCTGGCGGCGGTGCTGGCATACAAGCTGATTTAAAAACGATAACTATGTTAGGCGCTTATGGTAGCAGCGTGATTACTTCTATTACTGCGCAAAATACACTAGGCGTGCAGAAGGCTTATGCACTTAGTGAAGAAATGGTAGCTGAACAGTTGGATGCGGTCTTTTGTGATATTCATTTCAGTGCCATTAAAACGGGTATGTTGTCTAACGGGCAATTGATAAACGTTATTAGCCGTAAAATCAAAGCGTATGGCGGCGTCAATTTAGTCGTTGATCCTGTAATGGTGGCAACCAGCGGCGATATTCTTTTGGAAAAAGCGGCGGTAAAGTGCTTAAAAGATCAGCTTTTGCCTCTAGCGCATTTAGTAACGCCTAATATGGATGAAGCCGCTGTTTTAAGCGGTATTCCGGTTAAAACTTTGGACGATATGAAAAAGGCCGCCGCTTTGATTCACCAATTAGGACCGCAGTATGTTTTGGTAAAGGGCGGACATTTATCTGAAAAAGCTACTGATATTTTATATGACGGTAAAAATTATGTGGCTTTTGAAGCGCCGAAAATTACTACTAATAATACGCATGGTACAGGTTGTACGCTTTCAGCGGCTATTGCTACTTTTTTGGGACAAGGTGAAAAGACGGAAGAAGCCGTCAAAAAAGGAAAACATTATTTGACGGAAGCGTTGAAAAATAGTGGTTGTCTGCATGTGGGCAGTGGTCATGGACCGCTTTGTCATAATTTCCTTTTGCCGGAGGAAGAACATGACTGAGATAAAGACCGTAGGCGAATTTGGTTTAATTGAGATGATTGGCGAAATTGTGCCGCGACCGTCTGCTTTGATTTGCGGCATTGGCGATGATTGCGCAGTACTGCCATTTAGTCAAACGCATAATCAATTAGTAACTTGCGATTTGCTCAACGAAGGCGTTCACTTCTTAAAAGATAAAATTTCGCCGTATCAGTTAGGCTATAAGGCGGTGGCAGCAAGTTTGAGCGATATTGCTGCCATGGGCGGCGAAGCCATCAGCGTTTTAGTTGCTGTTGGTTTGCCGGATACGGCAACGGTAGAAATGTGGCAGCTTTTTTATCAAGGCGTAGCGGCAATTTGTCATGAATATAACGTTAACCTCATTGGCGGCGATACTACCAAAAGTCAAAGCGGCTGGGTAGTCAATATTACAGCGTTAGGATTGGTCGCCAAAGAAGATTTGCATCTGCGTTCGCAAGCTAAAAGCGGCGACTTGCTTTTTGTGACTGGTCCTTTGGGTGGCAGCAGAGCGGGGTTGGAATTGATTTTGCACGCTGATATAGCAAGAGAAGAATGGCATCAGCCTCTATTAAATTGTCATTTGCAGCCCACGCCCTGTTTAGCGGAAGCAAAAAGATTAAATGATATTTTTGGTCAATCTTTGCATAGTCTCAACGATATCAGCGACGGATTGGCCAGCGAATGCGCTGAAATTGCCGCTGCCAGCGGCGTGAAAATTATTATCAAAAGCGCTAAAATACCTATTAGTCAAGAAACCCACAAGCTAGCAAGTCTTCGACAAGCGTCGTCTTTAGAATGGGCGCTTTTTGGCGGTGAAGATTATCAGCTGGTGGGAACAATAGCCGCTGAAAAAGCCGATGAATTGACGGAAATTTATGCACAAACCGGAAAGAAACTATGGATTATTGGTCATGTAACCGAAGGCAGTGGCGTATGGCTTGATGATGAAAAAAACTGCCGGATGATTACTCAAAAAGGCTATGCTCATTTTTGAGGGAAGTCATATAGAAAGAAGCGAGAATAATGAAAGATACTGATCAAAAAATCAATCGTACATATGATGATTGGCAACGCTTGATGCATGATATGAACAATCATTTGCTTTGCTTAAAAGGTTTAGCTGCTCTTAATGATTGTCACGGAGTGCAAGATTATTTGGCAACATTAACGGATCAGCTGCGCCAAACAGCTTATCAACGCTATACGGGCGCAGTAGTCGCTGATATTTTATTGAACGAAAAACTGGCACTGGCTAATGAAAAAAACATTGAATGTGATATTTATACTGATGGTAGTGATTTAACCTTTATTGAGGATTTTGATTTGACCGTAATTTTAGGTAATTTGTTGGATAATGCTTTAGAAGCTAGCGCTATCAGCTACGATAAAAGCCTTGTCGTGGATATTTACACTGATCGACAAACACAGTTGGTGATTCGCGTTGCCAATAGCTGTGATCAAGCACCGCAATGGCAACAAGAACAGTTATTAACTACTAAAGCGGATAAAAATCATCATGGTTTAGGTTTGAAAAATGTGCGTCGAGCGTTGGAAGCATATGATGCTGTCTTAACACTGCAATATTCTGCTGAAGAGAAAACTTTTCAAACAACAATCGTTTTTCCCTTAAAAACAGCACATAATCAAAAGATATAGCAATTACAAGCGAGCTATCATGATAGCATCGTTTTTCTTTAATAATAAGTTACAGTAACGTTATAAAAAATGGCTTGCTTTCATCGAAAACGCTGAGTGATCTGTGTAAAAAATAAAAGACTTCCTGACCGGTAATAGTTGCAATGATAACACTATAAAACCAGAAAGGAAGTCTTTTATTATGTCTATAACATCAAAAACTGCCAAAGAGCGTCTATTAGAAATGAAAATTTCACTAGCATTATAATGTACAGTTCATCAAGAACCTACGATGAAGAAAATTATTCACTTGCCAAAAACGCCCATACTAAAGCAACAGATATTTTCATAAAGCCTGTAACAACATAAAAAAATAATTGCAGAATTCGCGAAAAATATGTCATAAAAATTGAAATCTACACTTTAATTACAAAATATTATGTTATGTTTACTATGGAGGTGGTATGATGCCAAAAATTTTAGTTGTTGAGGACGATCTTGATATTCAAGAACTTTTGCGAAATTTTT
>CATJSX010000148.1 GCA_949743265.1 uncultured Peptococcaceae bacterium | reverse complement strand
CCCCTGCTCTACTACTGCTGGTACTGCCACCGCCAGAAGGCGTCGTAACGCTTCTGCCTCCACCGCCTTCGGTTGCCTGCGAGTAAGCACGAAAAGGCTCAAACTGATATGTTAATTTCATTTTATTGATTCTAACCATTTCTGCCGGAATAAACACTTTCAGCAATGCAGGGTGACTGCCGTTGGCGTTATCGCTATAAACAAGCTGCATCTGATTTGTTGCGCCTTGTGCATACGTATCGTTAATACGGGCACGGTCTTGCAAATCGGAAATACTGCCGACAATGTCTTGTGTTTTATTGGCAATCGTGACTTTGACATCAAACTGATTCAAATGATGAACGGTTTCCACAATATAGGCATTAAATTCTAAATTATCCTCTTTATCAACGACCCTAACCAGCTTGCCGGCGCGAAATTGGTCAAATTCGCTATTAGTCAACGAAAATAAATCAAGGGCGCTGACCTCATAACTGATATAAGGTTTTGAAAGTTCGTCCAACATCGCTTTACCAGTCGCTTTCAGACTGGCAGCATCTTCAAAACGTCGGTCAGTCCAAATACTGGATTTCAGCCCATATTTAGACGCAACTTCAAGATAGGGTAAACCATTATTAACGGAACGGATATCCAATTGGTTAACGCCTTCGCCATAGCCTAAGCAATATAGCCTCGTCACAATATTGGTAGGGTCTTCTGTCTTAATAATGCCTTCCATGTTCTTTTTATACCGAATTTCACAGCTTGGCGTTGCTTCCGCTTTCACCAGATTGATGATCCATTGGCTGCCCGTTGTATCAAAGGTCCATTGGTATTTCTCATCAAAAGGAGTTGCCACACTGAATAACGCCGATAATAGGTTTTCATTTTCCCACTTATATTCAAACTGCAGGTTAAAGTCGCATTTGCCCAACTTCCAGCGTTTAGTTTCCTGTCGGTCAATAATATATCGAATCACCTGCGAAGTATAAACGCCTAGATTTCCAATTTGGTGATAACCAAACAAAACATCATCTAATAACGTCGCCAAAACGTGTTCACAAGTAAAAGTTAGTTTGCTTTGATTTTGCCGTTCTTGACGTTGGGGCATAATACGAAATAATTCTACGCGACAACCGTTTTCAAATAATTCTACAAAGTTAAAGTAATCGCAGTATTGAATTTTGTCATCATCAATCGGCAAAGAGAAAGATGCCGTCCAAAGTTCGTTCATCTTCGTGGTGTATTCAATATCAAAGGCGTTTTCTAAATACGCCATCCGTTTCATATTTTGGTCATAAACTACAATCTTTTTCTTCATCACAACCACCTGTTTTTATGCCAGATTGTCACTGATAATTTTCTTCTGCTAACAGCATCTTCATAAATCAAAGTATTTAATCCTTGCTTCAAATCAAAAAAGTCCCCTTCGTCAAGATAATCAATGACGTTTTGACCGTTTAGCGTTACTGTCAAATGTTCAGTATCAATAATCAATTCATCGCCGGGACGAATGACCAGACGCGGCAGCGATATTTCTTCATAACCAAATATGCCTAGTTCCGCCTCTGCATCGCTAAAACTATTAGAAGGCAAAGGCAGAAAGGTAATTTTGCGTACAAACATCCCGTTGCTCTGGCTGATAATGTCCATGGCTAAACGGTCGCTCACTATTCGCTTTCTCACGCTAGCGGCAACAGTTTCGCTAATACTATCAACTGTGCTTTGCCCTCTGGCGATAATATTAGAATCGGCTCGCGTCTTGCCAATAGCTTCAACGGCAGCGGTGGACATTTCTAAATTGCTGTTGGTGTTAAATTTACCTACATTAAATTTAATCAAATTAAACATATTATCACCTAATCAAGGGAAATAGATATTTTTCCCGTAGGAATATAAAATTGATCCCCCGTTTCAATGGCACGACTGACAGAAAAGGGCGCATAAACCAGCAAATTACCGCCTGTCTGGCTATCTCTAATACCCATATGGGTAATTGTCCCCCAAGAACTTTCAGCAACGTTAAATTGAATATCAGCGTTATTGGTAATAACCGTTTTATTGCCGCTGGTGGTATTGGCGCCAAAGTTGACAATTTGCCTTGAATAGCCGCCGCCTGATACTTCTGTCCCTGTATCAAATTCTGTTGGATCCGAAATATATAGCGCCAGATAAACAGCACCGGGACTGGTAGTAGGGATATTCTTAAAAAAGTGATTCAGTGTCTTCTCTTCCAAATAGTTAGAAAAACTCATGTTTAATCATCCGCCTTTCTTGTTATCTTAATACCGCTGATATTAGTTGTACCAGTATTTTTTAAAATAATAATACAAGGCGTGTCTTGTGTGCCTTGTATCGTCAAATCAACGTCATCTTTTTGTGCAGTAATTTCTTTTAAAGTCGTGATATAGTTAATACTTTCGGCAAAGGGCTGACAATCAAAAGATATGTCGCATTCTCCCCAGACAGTCAATTGACTGATACTGATGCCATCAGTAACTTGCGCTTGATACGCCTTATCGGGTTCATCATCAAATATTAGCTGTCCTTTTTTAGACAACCATTTAGCGATAGTTCTAACCCGTTCTCTCAAAGCGTTAGCCGTATAATCATCACCGTTAAATGTAATCGTCACTGTAATTATTCGATTCTCATAGGTAATAGCGTCGCTCTCATAAACGCCGTCGCGACCGGGAATTTCATACTTAGTTACTCTTTTAGACGGCAATACGGTGCGATCATCAGATTTGACGATAATATCAAAATCATTGCTATGTATACCGTTAAAGCGAAAACCGCTCATACTCTGATCCCCTTTCCTCTGGCGTCGTTTTTCTGCAAATGAAATAACCGCTCCGCTATGCGATTGATATCGCTGTCACTGCGAACGGTGACGTCTTTTAATTCAAAGAAATTATTAACGGTCTGCCCCGTATTTCCGGCAGAATACCGTTGATTTTCCGCTTTCGTCAATACTCTTTCCCCTTCATGCAAAACGGCGCTGTAATTATCATAAGGGACATATTTTAAGCCTAAGCGATGTGAGCCGTCATGCTTTAATGACACGGCCACGCTGGTAGCTTCGGAAAGTTTGCTTTGCATATAGTCCACCATGCGGTCAATATAGCTTCTAATATCATTTTCTGTTGAAGTAAAGCCATTTAAGAAGGCTTGACCGTATTGGCTGGAAATATTCTGTATAGTCGGCGTAAACTGTTCCAGCGTCGTTTTATCGTTGTTGATAGACGCAATCAAATTTTTCTCTTGCTCTTTTAATTGGGCAAGATCAATTTGTGTTTGCTTCTTTGTCTCCTGATCCATTTTCTTCGTTTGCAGCTGTTTCTCTTTCTCTACAATCTGCGTCTGGACCTTTTCTAACTCCTCTTTCTTTTTAACCTGTTCCTGCATTAACTTCAAAACAGCGTTTAAATGGTTGATTTCGGCAATACGTTGTTGTTCCAAAGCGTACTGCTTCGCCTCTAGCTCCTCTTGTAAACTCTGCTTTTTTTCCTCTGCCTGTGCGCGAATGTCTTCCATTTCCTGCCGTAAGGCTTCTTGTTCGTCTTGACGCTGCTGCTGCAACAGCTGTTTTTCACGGCTTCTGATTTGTTCGTCCATCTGTTTTTTGATAGAAGCCCGATCTTCATCAGTCTGTGCATCTGCTAACTGCTGATTCAATTCCTGCATACGCTGTCGATAGGTCAATTCTTCCTCTTGCCGCCGTTCTTCTTCTGCTTCGCGGTTAATGGCGTCAATACGTTCCTGTAAGGCTCGCGTCTGCTCGTTGGTCTCACGGTCAATCAAGGCGACTTTGGCGTTGTATTCCTGCTGATACATCTTGATTTTTAAATCAGTAGCCGTTCTTGTGGCGTCAATTTCGCGCTGAATCTGGTTGATATTGTCATTGGTCCCGTCGGTCATGGCGGCTACTCTGCTATCACGGTCTTTATAATAGAGCGATAGTTTTTTCATGATGCTGGTATAGGTGTTATCATATAACAATTGCCCCGTCTTTTTATCCACATTGATTAAACTGGTGCTAATAGCGTCGCCGCTTTGCAAAATCATTTCGCCCAAACGGGTAATCTCATTCGTAGCAAGACTAGCGTTGCTGCTGATGCCCAATTGCAGCCCTTCAACAATATTTTGACCCATCAGCTGGAAGACTAATGAGGGCGAGTTGATTCTTAAGATATTTCTAAATACGCTTGCTATATTAGTTCCGATGTCTTTAACGCCGTTATACAAACTGCTGACTTTCTCCGTAATGCCTTTTTTGACGCCATCAATAATATTGCTCCCGACTTCTATCATTTTTGACGGTAAGCCGGTAAAGCCGTTAATAATAATGCTAACGATATTGGGAATCGTTTCGCTAAAGAAATTTTTGATTTTCTCCCATGACTGCGCAATAGTATTTTTAATATTCTCCCCAATTTTAGCAAGATTGTCTTTTAAACCATTAAACAAATCTTTAATCTGCTTAACGGAATTTTCAAAGGCAGCTGTGTTTTTCTCCCATGTTTGTTTCCAGCTGGTCACAAGGTCAGAGAAAAACTTTTTAATGGCTTCCACCTTTTCTTGAAACATATCGGTAATAGCTTTCCAAATAGCCGTAACAGCGTTGCGAAAATCTTCGTTCGTGGTCCATAAGGCAATCAAAGCCGTTGAAACAGCCACAATAGCAGTAACGACTATAGCCATAGGATTAGCTTTCATAACCGCATTTAACAGCCCTTGGGCAATCTGTGCCGCTTTAGTGGCAACTGTCTGCCCTTGTATGGCAGCGGTCAGCGTTACAATACCAGCGGCTAAGCCTGCCGCTATTGGTCCGATTAAATCCATATGGTCTAACAAAATCTGTAATCCCGTCGATACAGCTTCTAAAGCCGGTAACAACGCTTCGCCGATAGGAATCAATAACCCTGTTTGCAGCTGTCTGCCAATACCTTGAAAAGCTTCGCCAATACTGTCATACTTGATTTCGGCAATTTCAGCTAAAGCGTTTTTGGTAGTGTCAATACTGCCGTTTAAATTAGCAAGGGCGTCCATGCCCTTAATCCCAACATCTTCCCATTTGGTCCCAAACAGCGCGACACCAATGCTGTTTTTTTCTGTTTCTGATTCTAACTCATTAAAAGCGCCAATAACTTCATCGAAAGCGGCGCGGGCTGATGCGCCGCCATTGGCAAAAGCGTCGGTTAAGGCTTCGGCGTCAAGTCCCATTTGGGCAAAGGCTTGCATAGTCCCGTCGCTGGCGTCTTTTGTTCTGATGCCAAACTCTTTCATAGCGTCATTCAAAAAGTCTACTTGATACGCGCCTGTTTCTACCCCTGCCGACATTTTCTGGAACATTTCTTCAACGCTAAAGCCCATTTCAGCGTAATACACACTGTATTCGGCGATTTGGTCTGCTAAGTCTTGATTTTGATTTAAGCCGCCGTTTTGTGCGCCGATAGCTATCAAGTTATACGCTTCCTCGGCGCTGATGCCGAATTGCTTCATCAAGGCATTTGCTCCACGTACGCCTTCATTGACGTCTAAATCGAATACATCACGGAGCATCAGCGCATACGACGTCGTTTGCTGTAATTCCTCACCGCTTAGATTCGTTTGTTGGGCTACCTCTGCCATAGCGCGGGCGATATCATCAAAACTTTCGCCGATATTGTTGTTGTAAATATCTTTGATTGCCTGTTCGATACCTTCCATTTCAGTTTCAGCCGTGCCCGTTGACGCTTGAAATTGATTAAGCGCTTTCGTCATATCGTCAAATGCCATTACGCCAGCGGTACCAACTGCCCCAACCGCCGTACCAATAGCTAATGTTGCTTTATTTAGCCCACTTTTGATTTTATCTGCCATTGCCTCGCCAGAGCGTCCGGCGTTTTCTGCTGACTGACCTAAATTGTCTATAGATTCCTCTGTTTGACGGATTCGCTGTTCTGTGCGAATGATTTCACGCTGAAAAGCACGCATTTCTTCCGCGCCGATAGTCCCCGCCGCTAGTTGCTGCTGCATTTGGCTTTCAACCTGCCGTAACTGTTCCAACCGTTGGCGCGACGTGCTTAACTGCCGGTTATACAATTCTTGCTGTTGGGCTAACAATTCTGTATTGCTAGGGTCAAACTGCAACATTCGGTTGACTTCGTTCAGCTCGTTTTGTAATTGGCTTGCCTGCCGGTCAATATCCCGAAAAGCGTTGCCTAAGCCTGTTGTATCGCCGTTAATTTCAACGGTTATGCCTCTTATGCGATTGCTTAATGCCATATCATCACCTCCTT
>CATJSX010000147.1 GCA_949743265.1 uncultured Peptococcaceae bacterium | reverse complement strand
TATTTATTAGGCGTGTAGGTTTCTTTATTTTTTAATTTTATGATCCGTAATACTTGCTCTAAAGAACCTTTTAAAACTTCTCTATCATAATCGGATAAATTTAATTCGCCACCATAAGCGCTGGGACCAGATTTTTTTTCATCAATATCTTGCATCATTTGCTCTATATCACGCTGAATATTGCGTTCGTCTTTATCGATGAGTTCTGGTTTATAATCGCTGTAGTTACGCAAATCGGTTTTGCCGAGAAGATAATCAGTAGAAACGCCAAAAATATCAGAAATAGCAATTAGAGTTTCGTTATCTGGATTTCTGGCTCCCGTTTCATATTGGGAAAGCGTTACGTTTCCGATACCAAGACGTTTGCTTAATTCTATTTGAGATAGATTATTTTCTTCACGTAAAGAGCGTAATCTTTTTCCTAACATTTTTTACACTACCTTTAACGATTTGTTAATATAGATAATATCATACTTTACATTTTGTTAAAATAGTTCTTTTGCAAAATGTTAAAAAAGTATTGGCTTTAACGATTTTATAATATAATATAAAATAAACATGAAATTAATAAAATGCAAAAAATTGGGGTGATAATATTTGAAAAAGATGAGTCTTAATCAATATAGAGAATTGAAAGGATTTACTCAGGAATACATGGCAAAAAATTTAGGCATTTCTATTGCAGCATATAGCATGTATGAAAATGGGAAAAGAAAAATTCCGCGAAACGCAGCCGATAAAATTGGTAAATTATTGCTCATTCCCAAAGAAGATATGGAGTATATTTTTTTACCAGCGTGTTTTGCGATTTGCAAAATAGTGGAAAAAAATATTAACGATTCGCAATAGAAGGTGAGGAAGGAGCGTGAGCGAGTGGACGCAAAAAAGCTCCCGCAACGGAAGCAAACGACAATACGAATACAAATGGATTTATTCAAAGAATTAAAAACCATAGCGAAACAGACCGGTTTAAGTGTTACTGCTTTGTTGACTGTAGCCATTTGGAAGAACGTTCTAAAGCTAAAATGCTTACGGCAGTAATTACAGAGTTTATGGATTCGTTATGTTTTTTACTAGCATTTTCAAGAATGCTATATGTGATTTGATTAACATTCAATACTAGTCTATCACGTTGACTAACATTATTTTGTGAAAAATCAATGTTGTTTTCGTCTTCGGTTAAAAAACCATGAATAGCAGAACGAATAAGATTTGCCTTGGTCATACCGACTTCTTTTGCAATCGCTGCAAGTTGCACATTAAGTTCGTGTGGTAATCTAACGGTTAATGAAATATTATTTGCCATGATAAGAGCCTCCTTTGCTTCAATATGACATAAAATTTATGTCAATCAAAAAAAGGAAGTTAAGAAGATGATATACAAAAGAATGTCAATACGATTAGTTGCTGAATTAGCAGAAGAACTGAATAGAATTGCTAAAAAGCGTGGTTTAAGTGTCAATTCTTTAATATCCGAAATGGCATGGGATTTTGTTGAAGATTGGAAAACTAAATATAGCAATTTTCAATGTAGAGACTAACTAGATGTGAGTGTAGAAAGAGGTGAGAAAAAATGGCAATAGCAAGTAAGATAACTATTGAAGTAAAGATTAGAGACATAGAGAAATTAGAGGAAACAGCAAAAAAGTGTTGCGCGGTTACAAAAGCCCACCCTTGGCTCCGGATTGCGATAGGTAAGCCTACAGTTTCAAATGTTTCCGGCTTTTCCCCCGCTTAGCACCGTGCATGCGGCTTTCACCGCACACGGCGCCCCATCGAAT
>CATJSX010000146.1 GCA_949743265.1 uncultured Peptococcaceae bacterium | reverse complement strand
TAATGCTGGTATGGCAGTAGTGTTGATTCCTGTTGTGATGGCTTTTGCCGATCAGTATCCAAATGTAGATTCAACGGTACTTTGTATGTCAATTTGTATGATGGTTTTTGTGGCTTTATTGACGCCGGCTGCTTCACCTTATTGTGGTATGCTGCATGCGCAAAAAGATATGGTGGAGTTTAGCGAAATTATGCGTTTGTTTTGCCAATGGTTATTATTGCTTTGGTTGTTTATACATTAGTCGGTTATCAAATTGCCAATTTTTTGTTCTAAATAAAGACCATTTGACCGTTAAAAGGGAGGGCTGATGATGTTCAGACAGTTGTCTGGTGCGGAATTATGCCATTTTCGTAAAGGCGAGATCATTATAAAAGCTGGTGAAGCAGTGGAATATATTTATTATTTGATGAAAGGCAGTGTTTATCGCAAAATTATTGCTAGAAATGGCGGTGAAACCATTGTTACAGTCAAAAAAGCTGATGGTTCGTTAGAGGCTTTAGTTGGAGTAGTCGTTCTTTATCGTAAAGAGCGTTTATCCAACAGTGATTTTATAGCTAAGACCGATTGCACTTGCTACAAAATTCCTGCTGAATCTTATTTGGCAATGGCTAATCAAAATCCAGAAATACTTTTGGCAACGATTGATCTCCTTATGTAAGGAAGGTTTATTACTTTTGGATCGGAGATGTTGGAAGAGTATGCTTGCGGACGAGAAACTTTGCGGTATCGTTTTGAATAAATAATATGAGAAAAATTGAAAGGGGATTTTTTAAATGAGTTCACCAAATGTTTTTCCTACAGGAACAACAATTTATCAACCAGAAAAAGCCTATAATGGCTACACTGTTTTATCAATTTCTGGAATAGGGGCTGTCTTGATTGATATGAATGGCAATGTTGTAAAAACATGGGAAGGATTTCAGGGATTTCTTAACAAATTATTACCCGACGGTCAAATTTTGGGAAGTTTGGGTCGCAGAGATTTCGAATATGGCTATCAAGATATGGCAGACTTGACACAGGTTGATTGGGAGGGCAATATAGTTTGGTCATTTAACAAAAAAGAATTTTGTCATGACGGGGATAAAAAATATTGGCTGACTCGCCAACATCATGATTATCAGCGTGAAGGCAATCCGGTAGGCTATTATGTGCCAAATATGGATTGCCAAACGAATGGCGGTAAAACGCTGATTTTATGTCATGAGGATTTGTACAACAAAAAAATTTCCGATAAACGTTTACTCGACGATTGTATCATTGAAGTTGATTGGAAAGGTAATATTCTTTGGCAATGGAGCGTTAATGAACATTTCAATGAATTAGGTTTTTCTGAACAAGCAAAAGCTATTTTGTTTCGCAATCCTAATTATCATGTCAATGGTGGCGGTCAATGCGACTGGATGCATATCAATTCTATGAGCATATTGGGTTCCAATAAATGGTATGATGCGGGTGATGAGCGTTTTCATCCTGATAATATTATTTGGGATGCTAGAGAATCTAATATTACCGCTATCATCAGCAAAGTTACTGGCGAAATTGTTTGGCGAATCGGTCCTGATTTTACGGAAAGCAAAGTTTTAAAACGAATTGGGTAAATTATCGGTTAGCATCACGCGCATATGATTCCCAAAGGATTACCCGGTGAAGGCAATATTTTGATTTTTGATAATGGCGGCTGGGCTGGCTACGGCTATCTGGGACGGACAAGCAAAGACGGGATCAAAACGGATCTGCGAGATCATTCTCGTGTTATTGAAATTGATCCCATAACTTTAGAGGTTGTTTGGATTTTTACTGGTGAAGAATGGGGCGGTATGATGCCATTAGCCGCTAGAAGCAAATTTTATAGCCCATTGATTAGTTCTGCGCAACGACTGCCTAATAGGAATACGCTAATTACGGAAGGATGTTCTTGTCGAATTTTTGAAGTAACAGCCGATAAAGAAGTGGTCTGGGAGTATATTGCGCCTTTTGATTTCGATCAGCCAAAAGTTTATCGAGCCTATCGTTATCCTTACAGTTATGTGCCGCAGTTATCCAAACCAACGGAAACTCCTATAGCGGCAGTTAATAATCGTACTTTTCGTGTGCCCGGCGCCGCTTTGGGACAAATTGACCATGTGACGAAAGTAGAGGGTACGTGGGGATATGGCGGTAAAATGGACGCTTGTGTAACAGAAGATGCGGCGGCATTTTGAAAAAGTTAGCGTTAAATAAAAAATCTCCGGTGTAAAATAAGCCGGAGATTTTTTGCATAACGAAAAATAATAATAAGCGACTGGCGGTTCAGTGATTGTGACTAAAGAAGATAGGTGAAACATAAAAAAGCCGACAGCATTATCTGTCAGCTAAAAAAATCAATTCAAAACTAAGCAATTTAAATTTTTATAAAAAATATCAGACTGTGCATCCGGCTTCGAACATGACGTTCCAGACGTTACGCCGACAGTTAGCTCAGATCAGGCTGACCTGCGGCACACACGAGGGCTTACTTATTGCTGCTTCCTTCCGGACCTGACAAGGTTCATAAGTTCGTGTTGCGCAGGACCCGACCATCAACGCCACTTATCGGTGGCAGACTCCACAAAGCCAGCCCTTAGCCGGACTTCAATCCTGCTATAGCGGGTTGCAGGTTACAAGGCACCGCTACCTCCCCATTTAGCACAGTCAAATTTTGATCACGTTAATCGTTAATGTTTGTTCATTTTATCATTTTGGTGAGTAATAGTCAAGTTTTTATCACGTCTTTTAAAAAGATGCGTGTAAAATTACAATTAAGAGGTGAAATCAAATAAAAAGGTATACGAAGACGGTTGATTTTTTGATAGTCACTTCATTTGATTTAAACATGTTCTCTGATATTCATCTATTCATGTGCAAATATTTCTTTTTTCAAGTCTAAAACAGTCCAATAAATAGCCAATATGGGACAAGAATAGTAAGGAAGCCAATGAAAAAGATTATAGTTCGTACCATGTTAATTTTAATAAAGTCCTTCATTGTAATCATTCCAAAACTGTAAATGTATAAGTAGGATGCAAATTCATATGGAAAAATAATTGACTCGGCACAACCCGCAATGGAATATAAAAAAGGAATTGCCGATAAACCTGCTGTTGCTGCTAGCATACAAAGTGGCTGTGTGACTAGCGAAAAGATAGCCATTGGCGTCATTAAAAAGTTAAAAATAAACACGATAACAAATACGATTGTCATCATAAGAAAAGGAGATGTATTGCCAGCTAAAATATTGTTAAAAACTTGTACAATAATGGAGCCTACGCCTAGGCTAGCAGCGGTTGTACCAATAGCCATACAAGAACCCATGAACAGTACCATAGATACATTAACACATTTGATTGTATCGCTGTCAGCGCCATTTATGAAAGGCAGGTAAACCGTCCAAGGAATTAAAGCGAAACCTAGACTGGTATCTAAATGGTGGATATCCTCTGTCAAAATATATCCTAAAAGAATAGCAAGCATAAAAATATTTGCTTTTTCTTTTCTTGTGATTTTGCCCATTTTTTGAAGTTGAATCTCAAAATAAGATAAATCGCCGATATCTTCTTTTGGTTTATACCATTTAGCGATGATAACTGACATAATAGCCATGATGATGATCGTAGGCCAGCAATCCAGAAACATACTGACAGGAGTAATGGCACTACTAGGCACATAATCTGCTGCCATGTTCATGATTAGTCCCCAGCCGCTGGGATTATAAATAAATGCATGAGATGTACAAGCGCCGATAAATACTGCGCCTGCCACAGCAGCACCTAATTTTTTACCCATACCATTTAAAGATATAACCAGACCTGTTGCTAAAGGCGCCATAATAGTATAGCCTTCACCACCACATAAAATATTTAGCACTATGCCGGTTATTACAACGCCAGCAAACATTTTATAATAACTACCTTTGGCTTTGCACATAATCCAATAGGAAATACGCGCTAATAAACCGCAACTTGTTAAAGTTGCGGTTTATTAGCGCCAGTCAACATCAAAAGCGTTGTGCTGGCATAAGGTGCCATGACTGTCTCTGCTGGCGCTATATTTAAAAATATCCATAAAGACGGCATAACGATGGCAATAAACATCATATTTACCAGCTCAAATGCAGCTAAAGCTAAGCAAAAAATCGTAATTGCCATAAAGAGTTTTAATTCATGTGTATAAAATCCTTGCGTGGGGATTACCAGTGGTATTGCTGCTAAAATCACGCAAGCCAGCCATTGCGTATATGTTTTTTGGGCTGTGTTCACGAGTATCACTCCTTAGAATTCTTCTGTAAAGATTTGATAGATGGGTGCACCTTCGCATTGTTTCGGTACACGTACACCACCCAACCAAGCCATTGTCGGCGCTATATCAATTTGACGAATGATGCGATCGGTGCGATAGTTTGGCATAAATCCTTTACCGCAGCCAATAAATAAAGGTGATACGGATGTATCTGCTTCACCAAGGGTAGTTGATAAGCAATCGGCATGATCGATATTATATCCTTCTGCCACCCAATAACAAATATCACCACATTCTGGACCGCCATAACCTAAAACCAGTGCGTCGCGATTTCTTAATGCAACAGAGATAATACGGTGTCCTGTTTTTTTATCGCGATAGCCATATAGTGCTGTCATAATATCTTCTTCCAGTTCATATTGATCTGCTGGATCAACAATACCATGTTTATCACGACCTTTTAAGTTAATCCAAATATTACATTCGGAGTTAGCAACTGCTTTTGTTTTACTAAAATCGATTTCTGGAATTTCATTACCATTTTCATCCCGCTTCAACACTGTGAAACCCAGCTCTTTCAGTACACCAGCAGTTACACCATTACAGTCGCTGATGACATGCAAATCATTTTTGCGCGCTACTTGTCCATGGTCAGAAACGATTAAAATAGTCCATCCTTTATCTAACAATGGCAAGAATTTGCCTAAGTACGTATCAGTTTGTATATAAACGTTTTCCATCCATTTTTTTGGCAACTTCAACAGGTTGACGGTTGTAATCGTGTTCTGCTAGATGTTTAATAAAGGAATGTGTTTGTAAATCTACATTATGGAAATGTGAAAAAACAATATCTATGTCTTCATGATCAATCAAATGCAACAATGCTTTTGCCTGCCATTGTGCCGAGACATTCCAACAATCCCACATACATCCTACAATATAATCAGGATTTTGACAGCCCACATAGGCGGTAGGAGGCAAATAGCCTACATTTTCTATGATTTCTTTATGCAGTCTTTTAGGATGAAATACCGAATCATTTTCCGCATCCATCGCTGCCGAAATATAAATCATAATGTCCGAGCCATCCGGTTTGATATGCAAGAGTTTCATATTGCGATTAACTGTATAATGCTTATCGTCCTTAATCGCTTCACCTAAAACTTCAGCATTCATAACGCCTTCTTTAAGCACAACAAATGGTTCTGTCGCTTTTTTGTTTTTATATAACGCTACGGTATCATAATCTCCTGCTTCGTTTTTCAAGATCAAACCAACATAGCGTATCAAGCCTTTAGAACAGGTCAAAGAAAATTCCAGTGCATCCTCTGGCATGTTAGCCCAACCTTTTGCTGCTTTGATAGGCACATTATGGGTATTTAATGGCGTTTCTGTAGCAGCGGTTTCCATTCCAGACAAATCTGTAATTATTCTTTGGGTATATTTTTGAGTCCAGCTTTCCGTAACTGAAATACCTTCATTTTCTTCGTTCAACACTAAACCTTCGATAACGCATGCCGCATGTCCAGTTCCTTCTATTATATCAAAAATTTCTTTGTCAAATTTTGTACTGGCATGCAATATAAAATCGCTTTCAATCGTTGCAACAGCCATTCCTACTGCACCAGGAGAAGTTCCATCAACCACCATCAAAGTTGGACTATCCGAAGTTGGCGGCCAAGCTGAGCCGGGCCAATGCCACACTAATGTTTTTTTACCCGCTTCTGCAAAAACATTCCACATTGGTTCTGCTTTGCAGTTGTGCGAATCAAAATTGTATTCGCATACATCAATACCTTTTTCCGATTTTACCTTAGCATAAGCAGTGATTCCATGCACATTGGCGTGACAGCCGCAAGCTAATGTTGTCCACATCGGCGGTGTAACAGTCGGGTGAGAACCTAACATCACCAGATCCTCACGGCAAGCGCCTCTCTCCATATATTCCTTGACATTTGGCAGCAGATCCATTTCAACATATTTTTTTGTCAGTCTAGGATCCATGGCATCAACGCCTAAAACCAAAATTTTTGAAGCAATTGCAGTTCTTTCCATAATTAACATCCT
>CATJSX010000145.1 GCA_949743265.1 uncultured Peptococcaceae bacterium | reverse complement strand
TGATCCACAATCTGAAAAAGAAAAGCGCGGCACTGCTTGATTAGATATAAGGAAGCGCATGAGGAATTGAGTAAACCACAAGCCACCAAATAGAAGCAACCAATCTTGTACTGACAGTTGCCTCTTTGAAGGAGGATACAGAAATGTTATGGGCAACTGATAAAATGCAGGCAAAAAATTACTGCGAACGAATTGACTTATGTAAATGGACAGAGGACGCATCCACAAGGGGCTGTCCTCTGATAATACTTGGGCATTTTTTATTTTAGTACTTCTGTCGGTTTAGACAAAATTCTTTGAACTTCAAGGAAAGAGGAATTGTTTTCTGGAGGCGAGTGATGTATAATTTAATCTGTATTGGTATAGCTTCCAGCGTGTACATATATCCAAACATGAGTTGTAGCTAAAATGAACAAAATCGAACGATGGGAAAGGAATAACTTGTGATGAAAATATTCAACAATATCACAGATATCGTCCGGGATGACTTAAAGACGACCATACAGCGTGGCAGCAAGGTTTCCATAGCAGCCGCTTGCTTTTCCATGTACGCATATAAAGAGTTGAAACACCAGCTGGAACAGGTAGAAGAATTCCGTTTTATCTTTACTTCCCCAACCTTCGTTCAAGAGCGAGCTGAAAAGCAAAGGCGAGAATTCTACATTCCAAGACTTAGCAGGGAAACCAGTCTATACGGCACAGAATTTGAAATCAAACTACGCAACGAAATGAGCCAACGAGCTGTTGCCAGGGAGTGTGCCGATTGGATCAGGTGTAAAGCTACTTTCAAATCCAATGTTACTGGGGAAAATATGAGCGGATTTATGACGGTTGATTCCCCGGATGAGCAAACCGCTTATATGCCTCTGAATGGCTTTACTACGGTGGATATAGGTTGCGAACGCGGCAATAACAGCTATAATATGATCAACCGCATGGAAGCGCCGTTCTCCACCCAGTATATGCAACTGTTTGAAACACTCTGGAATGACCATGAGAAGATGCAGGATGTGACCGAAATGATCATCTCCAACATCAGTACGGCCTATAACGAAAACTCGCCTGAGTTTATCTACTTTATGACACTGTACCATGTTTTCAGCGAGTTTTTAAACGATATTTCCGAGGATGTTCTGCCCAACGAGGCGACTGGCTTTAAGCAGAGCAAAATCTGGAGTATGCTTTATGATTTTCAGCGAGACGCTGTTCTTGCCATTATCAACAAATTGGAGCAGTATAACGGTTGCATTCTGGCAGATAGCGTAGGTTTGGGCAAGACCTTTACTGCTCTCGCCGTTATCAAATATTACGAAAATAGGAATAAATCCGTACTTGTCCTCTGCCCCAAAAAGCTGGTGGAAAACTGGAACACCTATAAAGACAACTACGTCAATAATCCGATTGCCGCCGACCGGCTGAATTATAATGTGCTGTTTCATACGGACCTGTCTCGCTCCAGCGGTACATCTAACGGACTTGATCTTGACCGGCTGAACTGGGGAAACTATGACCTTGTTGTCATTGACGAATCCCACAATTTTCGCAATGGTGCTGGAACCCATGCCAACACGCAGAAGAACCGTTA
>CATJSX010000144.1 GCA_949743265.1 uncultured Peptococcaceae bacterium | reverse complement strand
TAGATTCGTTGGTGAAGCCTTTGGCTTTACTGTAGAAGCTACACAAGATGCTGAAACTGGCGCTACTGCTTCTGTAGTTTTCTATCAAAAATAATTTACCCAAGAGGTAAATTAGGTAAATAAGAAAGAGCGTGCCATAAGGCACGCTCTTTTTACTGACAGCTTATAGTGACGTGAGCAAAAGAAAGTTAAATAAGGGAACTGTCATAAAGTTATTTTTCTATGATTTTATGGCGATGTTTTTCTTTGCTGCCTAGTTAATAACGGCTATATCAGCGCTTATGATGTATTTATTGCGATGGATTGGCGGCGTTTAGCGTATATTCGCCAATAGATAGCGTTTGCTTGTTGGCGCGTCAAGTAAAATAAAAAATGCATGGCTATCAAAATGGATTGCTATGCCAAAAGCCCAGTGAAAGTTTTTATTTTCACTGGGCTTTATGGTTTTAAGTGCTGATACCGTGCATAATCAAATCAAGCAATTCATCTTTAAGCAGTTGCTTATCTTGTTCATCAATATCGCTCAGCATGGCGTGAATTACACCAAAAAGCGTACCTTCGATGAGGTGTGTGACCAAATGAGGGCTGATAGGACGAACTTCGCCTCGCTCAATGGCTAACGCCAATAACTGAAGCAATCGTTTTTCAATATCATGAAGCAGTTCTAACGCACTTTCTTTAAATCCATTATCGGCACATTCGGTAGGATGCTGCATTTCTTGATTAACTTTTGTAACTAAATCAAGCACTTCGACGAAATTATCAATATGGTTTTCGATAATACGTGCCATATTATGCCGAAAGGTATCATTTTCATCCAAAATATCATTCAGTCTATGCATATAGCGCTCCATGTACCAGTAATGAAGCTCCTGAAAGATCGCCGCTTTGCTGGGAAAATATTGATAAATAGTTCCTTTACCGACACTGGCTTCTTTGGCAATTTCTTCAACGGTAGCCAGATGAAATCCTTTTTCACTGAAAATCTTGCTGGCTGCCGTTAAGATAATTTCTTTTTTATTTGCTTTCATAAAGGGTGCCTTCTTCTAGCTGCCGTTCCCGTTTGGAAAAGAAACCTGTTACTTTAGCACCGAAAGCGTCAAAGATATAATACATGACTGGTACTAAAACCAGTGTAATCAGTGTCGAGAAAGACAAGCCGAAAATCAGCGTTGCGGCGATAGGCGCCATCAATTCGGAGCCTTCAGCATTGCTCAAAAGTTGTGGTAACATACCGCAAACAGTTGTTAACGTTGTCATCAAAATAGGCCGCAGTCTGGTACGTCCAGCGGTGACAATAGCGTCAAATTTTTCCATATGGTGCTCACGACGTAAAACATTGATGTAGTCAACTAGAACGATAGCGTTATTGACTACGATACCTGCCAACATAATCAGCCCAATCATAGATAAGACGTTGAGCGTCTGTCCGCAAACAACCAATCCGATGATAACGCCGATAATCGTTGGCGGCAGGCTGAACATGATGATAAAGGGATAGAGCAAACCTTCAAATTGTGCTGCCATAATCATATAGACTAACAGAATAGCTACAATCAATGCCAAACCTAAATCAGCAAAGGATTCCATCATTTCTTGACTGGTGCCGCCAGTTTCAATGGTGTAGCCGGAAGGCAGTGGCAACTTATCCAGTTGTGCTTGCACTTCGCGATTGATACTACCTAAATCTCTGCCGTAAATCGAAGCAGTAACGGTTACAACGCGGCTTTGGTCAATTCGAGTGATGGTTTGTTGGCTTTGGGTATAGCTGAGTGTAGCAATTTCTTCGATGGGAACAAAACCGCCAGTCGAAGAGGGTACCATCAGTTGCTGAACTTTATCCAGTGAATCGGTCACTTCATCAGGATATCTGATAACAATGTCGATTTCATCTTCGCCACCTTTGTAAGTGGATACTGTTCTGCCCTGTAAAGCTGTGCGTAATGTGCTATAAACTTGTGCGGAATTGACGCCGTAGAAAGTGGCTTTGTCTCGGTCAACCACAATATTCAATTCAGTATCGCCTTCGCTAAAGCTGTTCTCGGCTTTAACAACGCCGTCAACGCTGGCAACAATGGCGGTAACGTCTTCAGCGATTCCTTTCAAGGTGTCGTTTTTGTCCCCTTTAATTTGAATGGAAATAGGATCGCTACCGCTCATAATCATATCTGAACCAGATACACTCAATTCAATGCCGGCAATATTGGCTAATCGTTCTGATAAGTCATTAGCAACATCATCGACACTTCGTTCACGCTCATCGGAGGGACAAAGCAGTACCGTCATGCTGATGGAATTACTGCCGCCGCCCATACCCATACCGCTAGAGCCGCCTATCGACATAAAAATACTATCGACTTCCGGCACTTGCTTAATAATGGCGCTCATGCGCTCAGCAGTCAGGCTGGTTTCAGAGAGCATGGTATTATTAGGCAGAGTTGCAGACACATTGATTTGACCGGAATCAGCCGTAGGAATAAATTCCATGCCGATCATCGGAACCAAGACGATAGAGGCAATCATGAGCAATAAAACGGCTAATGCTACCGTTTTACGGTGTCTCAATGCCCAGCGAACGATTTTACCATATTTCATATCGATAAAATCAAAGCCGGAACCGATTCGCCGATTGAGCCGATGTAAAGTGCCTCGTATACCTTTGGGTGCTTGATCGGTATCTTTGGCGATAACGATCAATTTGGAAGACAGCATAGGGACAAACGTTAGTGAAACGATCAAGGATGCCAGCAAAGCAAAGCCGATAGTTAATGCCAGCGGTGTAAAAATTTCCGATGCTAATCCTTGCACAAAAACGACAGGGAAAAATACAGCCACCGTTGTCAATGTCGACGCAATAACTGGACCTGTAACTTCTTCTGCCCCTTCTACGGCAGCGGTGATTTTGTCTTTGCCCAAGCTGCGGTGACGATAGATATTTTCCAGAACAACAATAGAGTTATCTACCGTCATCCCTATACCCAGTGCTAAGCCGCCTAAGGTCAGCATATTTAGGGTTTGATTGTCAAAATACAGCAATACAAAGGTACCAATAATTGATAAGGGAATAGCAGTGCCAATAACTAATGTGCTGCGAATGTTTCTTAAGAAAACCAATAACACCACAACCGCCAGTATAGCGCTCAAATAAGCGCTTTCCACTACGGAATCAATGGCAATATTGACAAAATCCGCTTCGTTATAAGCATAATCGATGACAATATCATCATCCAGTTCGCGTTCTAGTTGGCTGATAATATTTTTGACTACACGATCGACCTGAACTGTATTGCCGTCACTTTCCTTTTGGATAGCAATAGAAACAACGTCTTTACCGTCTAAGCGAGTATAGGCAGTAACCTCTGTATTGACTTCATTGATTTCAGCTAATTCATTTAAGTGAACGGTGCCGCCTTGGGCAACGGGAATGCGAATATTACCGATTTCAGCCAAACTCTTAAATTCACCTGTAATGCGTACTAAAGTATCTTTATTGCCTTCGACTACATAGCCACCGGAATTGTTCATATTTTCACTCATGACCATATTGCCAATCGTATCGACAGTAACGCCATAAGCCTGTAATTTCATGGGATCGATCTTGATCTCTACTTCGCGGTCGTTGCCGCCGGCAACTGTTACAGCAGCTATTCCTTGCCCACGTTCCAAACGAGGTGCAATGGTATCATCAACAATGCGGCGAATATCATCAAGATGGCGATCGCCAGCAACGGTCAACATCATAATAGGCATGCTGTTCATATCCATTTTAACGATAGTGCTGTCGCCCACATCGTCAGGCATCATCATCTGTACCATGCCTAGTTTATCTCGTACAGAGTTGACCGCTTCGTCTAAATTAGTGCCAAAATCGAATTGCAGCATAATCATGGACGAACCGGCACTGGATTGAGAAATAATCGAATCAACGCCGCCAATGGTGACCATTTGCGATTCATACGTCTTCGTAACGGTTTTTTCCACTTCTTCCGGTCCTGCACCGTCATAAGTGGTAACAACGGCAACAATAGGTATCTCAATATCTGGCATTAGGTCAATGGCTAATTTGGAAAAAGACACGCCGCCTAATAATAAAACAATCAATACAATCATCAAAATGGTAATGGGCCGCTTAACAGAAAGTTTTGCCATACTCACGCTGCATCACCTCCGGCAGTATCATCGGCTGCTTCTGCCGGCGCTTTAGCGTCATCGCTGACGTCGCTTTCGTCTTCGACGATGTCATCTCCCCCAACAACGACGATGGCTTGCCCATTGACTAAATCGCTATTGCCTTTAATAATGAGTTGTTCACCAACGGTTAGTCCTTCCTCTACGACATAGAAATTACCATCGTTTAATCCCACTGTCACCGCTACTTCTCTAGCCATATCGTTGTCGACCACATATACGTAGCGATTGCCGTCGCGATTGACCATAGCCTGCGCTGGAATAACAATCACATCATTGGCGCTGTCGGTAATAATTTTTACTTCTGCGTACATGCCGTCCACGAATTGACCGGCACGATTATCAATACTGATGGTAATAGGATAATTTTTGGTAGACATATCCATCATAGAGCTAATTTCAGTAATAGTGCCGTTAACCGGTTCTGCTGAAGCCGCTCCGACAAGTACTTCTACAGTCTGTCCTTTTTTTATTTTATTGATATAAGACTCGGTAACGCCTGCCTGAACTTCTAGTGTAGCTACATTAGCAATGACAAACATGGGCTGAGAAGCAGAGGCGTAGGAGCCTTCATCGGCATTGGCAGAAACAATAGTTCCGCTGATAGGGGCTGTTACTGTGGCATAATCTATGGCTAGTTGGGCTTGTGCCAATGTATTTTCGGCATTAGATAGCGCTAGCTGCAATCGATCCATATCGGCTTGAGAAACAGCACCCGCTTCATACAGAGCGTAAGAACGGTCATAATTGCTTTTGGCGTCGTCGTAAGCCAGCTGCGCTTGTGACAACTGAATACTGCTGGCATCGGTATTCAGCCGCGCCAAAACTTGACCTTTGCTCACTTTATCACCAACTTTGACATTAACCGCCATGATTTGTTCCATGCCGGAAACTTTGGCGATGACATTGACTGTTGATTCAGCGGCAGTTTTGCCTGCTACAGAAATAACTTTATCAAAATGTTCCGTACCGACGCTCATCACTTCTACTGGCACGCCGACCACTGCTTCTGGCTGTGGCTCTGTTTCTGGCGGCGGTTCTTTCGCTCCACAGCCGCTCAGCAATCCCAGCATCACTGTCACACATACCATTTGTGTCAATTTCTTTGACTTCATGTTGATCATTGTCTCCTTTTTCTTCTGACCTTATCAAATCTGCCGATAGTTAAAATTTTCCGACTGACCGGTCAGTTCTGAGTGAATTTATCTTACAAAATCATCTGATTGTTGTCAACCATCAGCGCCTGCCAATAATGGAATTGTAATCAATTAACGATAACTTTTTGAAGTTTCCTTGTTGATTTCATTTATTACCATTTTTTGATAAATAAAAAAAGAACACGCCACGCAGATGTGTTCTTTTCTTTTAATGTTTTAAATAACCATGCCGCCATTGACGCCAATAATTTGTCCGGTGATAAAATTTCCGCCCTCGCCAACGAGATAAGCAACCAGACGGCCAACATCGTCTGGTTTACCGATGGTTCCTAATGGTGTGTCTTCTGCTAGAGCGGCTAAAGTTTCCGCATCAAGGCTGTTATTCATATCAGTGTCAATAACGCCCGGCGCAATGCAGTTGACAGTGATACCAGAAGGACCTAATTCTTTAGCGAGCGCTTTAGTAAAACCTATAACGGCAGCTTTGGCGGTAGAATAATGGACTTCGCAAGAAGCGCCAATTTGTCCCCACATAGAGGAAATATTGATGATGCGACCGCTTTTGGCGGCGAGCATATCGTTAAGCACTAACTGGGTGCAATGGAACATACCTTTAAGATTGATGTTAAACATGGTATCCCAATCGTCTTCGGTAATATCAGTAAACAATTTTTGCTGAGCGATGCCGGCATTATTGACTAATACGGCAACAGATCCTAGGTGCAGATGAATGTCCTGAATCATTTTTTCCACTTGCCAGCGTTGAGAGATATCGGCTTGAAAAATTTTGGCAGAAATTTTCATTTGCTGCAAATCGTGAGCAAGTGAACGAGCAGCGTCTTCGTTGGTATGGTAATTGACAGCAATGTTGAAGCCTAGTTGCGCAAGATAGTAGGCGCAGGCGCGACCGATGCCGCGAGAAGAACCAGTGATTAAGGCAGTTTTATTCATGATACAATAAAGTCACTTCCTTATTAAATAATATCGTTTTTATTATAACACAAAAAAGAAAATGAAGCTAATGAGCCGCTATAG
>CATJSX010000143.1 GCA_949743265.1 uncultured Peptococcaceae bacterium | reverse complement strand
GCGCTGTTTTTAACAGTGTTAATGACGGCTGGACGGCTTGCCCTTTAGGGGGTGATATACCCGACCAGAAAGGCGTCGGGCATGGTTACATGGGACGCTTTAACGTGTTTATTCACGTTTGGTCTTTTGATTGTGGCGATGTTCACCTTCAATGACAAGAGCAAGAAAAAGTAATCTTTAGCCCATTTTGGGCATAAAATTACCCCGTCTGGCTTCGGAAGGTTTGACGGGGTAAAACCGTTAAATTTTCATGGGCAAGCCGTAGTGACAGCTCCCTTTTATATAAATATCCTAACATAACAAAAAATATTCGTCAAGCACTTGTCAAAAACGGTAGGTGTTTTTTTGTTAGGGAAATAGCTTTGCAAAGCGTGCTAATTATGTTAAAATAGCAAAGTGGAGTTGTCGTTTGGCGGTTAGTCCCTCTATTATGCAAATGATAGGGGGTGATGCGTATGATTATTAGCTTAGCTGATTTAATTCAGTTGGGAATTTTAATCGTGAGTATCATTGCCCTTTGTAAAAAGGACAAATAAAAATAGCCGCCTTTGTTAAGGCGGCTTAACCGTTATTGTGGATTAACCGCTTGACCAAAAGCGGCAACTCCTGTTTATATAAATATCCTAACATAACAAAAAATATTCGTCAAGCACTTGTCAAAAATGGCAGGTGTTTTTTGTTGAGAAAAAGTTTAAATTACCTCTTAACTTTTGTCGGACATAATATATAATGGAATTATGAAAGACAAAAGTGAGGTGATCAAATGTCTCCACGAACAGGTAGACCTACTGATAATCCCAAAAACCATAAAATAACAGTTAGACTTGATGAAGAAGCTGCTGATATTCTACAAAATTATTGTAAGCAAGAGAAAGTAGAAAAAGGCGAGGCGATACGTAGGGGTATTAAGAGGTTAAAAGACGACATAAAGAAATAACGAATCGTTCCCACCTTTGCAAAGTGAACGATTCGTTATTGCGGAAAGAAGTTGCCTTCTGTGAAATATTCTATCATAGCAGGCGACTTCTTTCAACTAAAATTGAGAGGAGTTTTTTTATAATGATTAACACAGAAAAAATGTTTGAACAAATAGAGAAGATAGATACGGAGCGTTATAAGTTACAATATGATGAATTGATAGCGCTGCATGAACGTTACCCCGATGAACCATTTACAATGGCGCTTGACGCTTACCGACTGGGCTTTATAAAAGGTCAGCGGGCGCTCAAAGCCGAATTGAAAAAGAAAGCGAGTGTTTGTTAATGGAAAATTTAATGTTAATAGAAAACGGACTGATTAAAGTCTACAAGACCAATAAAGATGAATATGTTGTTGACGGTCGGGAATTATGGAAAGGGTTAGAAAGCAAGCAAGATTTTTCAACATGGGTTAAAAAGCGTTTGAGCGATTGCGATGTAGTGGAAAATGAAGATTATTTCCGCTTCCATAAAAAAATGGAGGCGAATAACGCAACAATGATTGAATACATCATCAAGCTAGACACCGCTAAAGAAATGGCCATGTTAGAGCATAACGAAATCGGCAAACAATACCGCCGCTATATGATTAACATTGAAAAGAAATATCAAAAGGGCGAAACAGCAAAAGTAGAATCGAATCAAGCGAAAGATGATTTAGCAAGCGCGAAACTAAAAAATGCTAAAGCTAGAATGGCTAATATTTGTTTAAAGATTGCTAAAGAGGTACCAATCCCAGAATACAAGCAAATTATGTATTCCAAAGCCACAGAGGTTTTGTTTGATGAAAAAGTATTGCCTTTGCCCGATTGCGAACGCAAAACGTATTCGGCTAAAGAGATTGGCGAAATATTAGGTATCAGCGCTAATAAAGTTGGCAAACTGGCAAACGAAAATAAGCTAAAAACTGCCGAGTATGGCAAGTTGGTTTGGGATAAATCACAATACAGCAACAAACAAGTCGAAACATGGCGCTATTATGATAGCGTCATACCAAAATTGCAAGAGCTGCTGATATTAGCAGAATGTTAAATCAATAATGAAGAAAGCACAGTCAAATAGGCTGTGCTTTTTTGATGCGCAAAATTAGGCGAAGGAGGTGATCATATGGCGTCAATTAAAGCGGAACTAAATATTTCAGGGATACAGGAATTACAAGAGTTGCTAAAAGAACAAGAATCACTTTTATGTCAGCTAGAAAGCAATACTCGCAAAATTGCTATGCTACAAATGAATATTAACTTAAGAATGAGTGAGACCGAATAAGGCATTGGTCTCACTGTTTTTCTAATCAACTTTGCTAACAGAAAACTTAAAGTCTAATATAGTGTGATTTTTGATTGAGCACAAGAAGCAATTCAACTAAAACAAGGAGGTGAAAACGTGGCAGATGGCTCTATTATTATTGATACAGCTATAGACAGTACAGGAATAAGCAAAGGGTTAGCCGATTTAGCCAAGAAAGGTAAAACGGTGCTGGCGGCTTTAACTACCGCTATCGCAGCAGCAGGCGCCGCGGCTATCGAAGTTGGAGCAGATTTTGAAGCCGGTATGAGCAAAGTAGAAGCCATTTCCGGCGCAAGTGCCAGTGAAATGGAACAATTAACCGCCAAAGCTAAACAGATGGGCGAAACGACTAAATTCAGCGCCACAGAAGCGGCTTCTGCTTTTGAATATATGGCTATGGCTGGCTGGAAAACGGAAGATATGTTGGGCGGTATCGAAGGTATTATGAATCTGGCGGCGGCCAGCGGTGAAGAATTAGCCACAGTATCAGATATTGTTACTGATGCTTTAACAGCTTTCGGTTTGGAAGCTAGAGACAGCGGGCGCTTTGCTGACGTCTTAGCTGCTGCTTCTAGTAACGCCAATACCAATGTCGCTATGATGGGGGAAACCTTCAAGTATGCGGCGCCTATTGCTGGAGCATTAGGCTACAGTATTGAAGATACCGCCGTTGCAGTGGGGTTGATGGCTAACGCTGGTATCAAGGCAGAACAAGCCGGTACGTCTTTGCGCTCTATCATGACCCGTTTATCAGCGCCGCCTAAAATGGCAGCAGAAGCTATTGATGACTTAAGTTTATCCATTACCAAAGCTGACGGGACGATGAAGCCTTTTAATGAGGTGTTAACAGAGTTAAGAGAAAAATTTGCCGGTATGAGCCAAGAGCAGCAAGTAGCCAACGCTAAAGCCTTAGCCGGTCAAGAAGCCATGAGCGGACTTTTAGCTATCGTTAACGCCAGCGAAAGAGATTTTAACAAGCTGACCAAAGCGGTTAACGAGAGTGCTGGCAGTGCCGCTAGAATGGCTGAAATCATGCAAGACAATCTCAAAGGACTGTTAGAGTTCCATAAGGAAAGTCGCTCAAGCTCGGCAATATCAATGGTTTTAGAGCAGTTGGAAAATGTAGAATGATATAAAGGTAAATATTCCATAGGGAAACTGTGATTCTTTGTTTTCCCATTGACTAAAGCCACAGATTTTTACTGAAATCTGCGGCTTTTTGTATTGCCCAAGATTATTTTATCAGGAGGTGATAACAATGCCGCAATCCCTCAATCTCCCCTACTATCTTGGCTATGAAGCAGAGCAATATGCGTTCTATCGTATTCCCAAACTGCTTATCACCGATGAGCGATTCCGCTCTATCTCGGTGGAAGCCAAACTGTTATACGGTATGATACTTAACCGCATGAGTTTATCCATCAAGAATGGCTGGATTGATGAGCAGAACCGTATATATATCAACTTCACTGTTCTTGATGTCATGGAAATGCTGCATTGTCAAAAGCAGAAAGCCATCAAGCTGCTGGATGAGCTGGACTGTACCAAAGGAATTGGCTTGATTGAACGTATCCGCAAAGGACAAGGCAAACCCAGCAGAATTTATATCAAAAATTTTGCCGCCCCAAGCGGATAACTTAATACAACATAGCAAGGTTATCCATTTGCTATTTGCTGCCTTTTAGAAGTTTGAAAATCATACCTCAGAGCGAATGGGACAACTATACCCTTTTTCAGAAGTATGAAAATCAAACCCTAATAAGACTTAATGAATAAGACTGAGTATAAAACGACTAACCGAAAAAAGAAAATACGGAGGCCGTATGATGAATATGTCGTTATACGATAAATGAACCGTTAGTATTCTCCATAGCTATAACAGGAGCGAAACGTGCAGAAGAACAATCAAATAATCGCCCGGCAATTATCCACAACTCGTTTTTAATTGTTTCCATGTATCCACAAGTGAACAACCATATTTTTTATTCGGGAGACAATATGAAGTGACCTCACAACTGTAAAACCGCGGATTTACCTGTAAAATATTATTTGAACAAATAATAAGGTAGCAGGGATTACCGCATACAATAGGAGGTCACATATGAATAGTATAGTTTATGTAGGGATGGATGTCCATAAGGAAAGTTACACTTTATGTTGTTATTGTTATGATACCGACAAGGTGGAATACAAACAAACAATACCATCTGACTACAAGTTGATCCTCAAATATATTGAATCAATGAGGAAAACGTATGGGGAAGATGCAACATTTGTTTGTGGATATGAGGCTGGCTGCTTGGGCTACTCACTTTATCGCCACCTTAAAGATCATGCGGTGGATTGCAAGATATTGGCCTCAACAACAATGGCAATAACAAATGCCAACCGGGTCAAGACTGATAAACGTGACGCAGCCAATATCGCAAGATGCTTGGCATTCCATACATATAGCGAGGTATATGTCCCTGATGCTGAGGATAATTCCATTAAGGAATACATACGGATGCGTGACGACCAGAAACTCATGCTTAAGAAAATCAAACAACAGATTCTGGCGTTCGTGCTCCGTCAGGGTAAAAAATTTGAGGGCGGCAAGACATATTGGACAATCGCGCATATAAAATGGCTTAAGTCCCTCGAGCTAAACGGGTTAGATAAGGAAACTCTTTCTGAATACCTTGTGACTTACGAATATCTTACAGAAAAGATAAAGCGTCTTGATAAAAGGATCGAAGAGCTTGCATGCGGCGAAAAATATAAAGAGAAAGTCCAAAACATGGGATGCTTTTTAGGGATCAAAGCGCATACCGCATTGTCAATGATTGTCGAGGTTGGGGATTTTAACAGGTTTGAAAAGGCGCCAAAGTTTGCAGGCTTCCTCGGGCTTGTCCCAAGTGAAAATTCAAGCGGTGATCATACAAACAGGTATAGCATTACGAAAGCGGGGAACAGCCATCTAAGGCGCTTGCTGATAGAGGCAGCCCAAAGCTACACACGGGGAGCTGCCGGGCATAAATCTATCGCCTTGAAACAAAGGCAGTGTGGCTGTACGGCAGAAGTAATCGCATATGCGGATAAAGCAAACGAAAGATTACGCAGGCGGTTCTACAAGATGACCCTGAATAAAGGCATTAACAGGAATGTAGCCGCCACAGCGATAGCAAGGGAACTGGCTTGTTTTATATGGGGGATGGCCACAGGGAAAATTTCATAAGCGGGATATCCATCCGCTTCAGCCAAGGCTGTTTTGCGGTGCTTTACGGCAAGACCTGCAGCAGGATTATCTAAATACCATGAATGGAAATCAAATAGATGAACCTGATGTTATCAGGCTTCATCTGGAAACATCACTGACGCTGGGTGCAGAGGCAGAGCTTTGGAGCATTCTAAGGTTTGGATTATTTGCGTTTCACCTCTGTTGACATTATATTTATATATTTTGATTCACGCTTGGAGAGAGCAAGATCCACGGCGAACCATTGACCTGTAGGTAACCAATCCACGTATAACAGAGTGGCCAAAGCCGGGGACTGTTAGATCTGAGGCCCTGCCTCTGTATCCAGTGTTAAATTTTAAGAAAGGAAAAGTTTGTGGTGATTTTTGTGATTTACACTTGACAAAGGTCACTTCATAACAGGTGTTTTTCTTTGAAAACAATCGCATTAGCCAATCAAAAAGGCGGGGTTGCCAAATCAACAACAGCGGCCAATTTGGGTATTGGTTTAGCCAGACATGGTAAAAAGGTGCTGCTGATTGATGCCGACCCACAAGCTAACCTCACCCAAATGTTAGGCTGGCAGCAACCCGATGATTTGCCTATAACCTTATCGACCCAAATGGAGCAGATTATCATGGACGAACCATTCAGTCCAACGGCAGGCATCCTTTCTCATTCGGAAGGTGTGCATTTACTGCCTGCCAATATTGAATTGGCTTCGGTGGAGGTCACTTTAGTCAACACCATGAGCAGAGAAACGATATTGCGGCAGTATCTTTCGTCTCTGCGTAATCAATACGACTATGCACTCATAGATTGCTCCCCTTCTCTGGGCATGATTACCATCAATGCACTGACAGCAGCCAACAGTGTAGTCATACCGGTACAAGCACATTACCTGCCAGCAAAAGGACTGGAGCAGTTGCTAAGAACCATAGCCAAAGTGAAGAAACAACTCAATCCGCAGCTAAACCTTGACGGCATCCTGTTAACAATGGTCGATGGCAGAACAAACTTTGCCAAAGAGATAGGCACCTTATTACGCAGTACCTATGGAGCCAAAGTATTGCGAACCGAGATACCGCAATCAGTGAGATTGGCAGAGACCAGCGTGGAAGGCAAGAGCATTTATGCCTATGAACCGCACGGCAAAGCCGCTGGAGCCTATGAATCACTGACAAAGGAGGTGTTAAGCCTCGATGAGAGAGAGCCTAAAAAACATCGGTCTGACCTCACTCGATGATATGTTTACAACCGAAGCCCAGCGTCAAGAAGCGAAGCTGGAGAAAATACAGATTGTACCGGCTGATGAAGTTTATCCCTATGCCAGGCAGCCTTACACGGTAAATCGGGCAACACCAGATTTAGCGAGACTAATGGACAGCATAGAAAGCATCGGAATTTCCGAGCCGCTCATTACCAGACCACGAAAAGATGGCGGAT
>CATJSX010000142.1 GCA_949743265.1 uncultured Peptococcaceae bacterium | reverse complement strand
ATAATTGGTAGAAACAGCGTTGATGCGCTTGTCAAGCATAGCTAATGTGCTGTTATAAATAGCTTCAGCGTCATAAACATAATTTTCCCAGCGATTGCCGGCAGCAGTGGGTTCATAAAAATTATCGCTGACTTCATAGCCTAAAACAACAGCGTTACGGTCGTCTGCCTGCAAAGCTCTGCCGCCGCCAATCTTGAATTCCAACAGCGCCATCGCCTCCGGTTCAATACCAATCACTTGCAGATAACCTTCCTTTTTTCCCATTTTGCACTCTAAACCACTATTCAGCCGTAATTGCGGAACAACAGCGACCACGCCTTCCATTGCTTGGAAATTCTTAAGAGCAGCGTCATTCAATAGTACTGCTCCTTGTCCGTCTTCGGAAATATAGCCAGCGTTGACTTCTACTTGATTTAAACTGCCCCACTGCTGAATCATCTGCTTGTAGCTTTCACTTTGCCCAATCCCCAGTGAGATCATGACGACAATAGCTGTCGTTCCAATCAAAACGCCCAACACTGTCAAAAACGTTCTGGCTTTACGGCGCATCAGATTTTTATAAGCCATCGAAAAGATGTCAATCTTATCCATTCATAAGCTCCTCATCTGCTTTTTGTTTACGTTTGTCTTTAATAATGATAATGGCCAAAATAATAATAACGATTCCCATGCCAACGACCAATAGATTGTCTTTGATCTTATCCACAAAACTATTTTGCGGCTCATCGAAAGGCATATCAGGCATTTCCGGCGGTGGTAATGCTTCAGCTATTTCTATAGAAAAAGGATGCTCATAACGTACTTCCTGATTATCAGCGTCACGATAAGTGAAAACGATAGCACCGTTTAAAGTACCTTCTTCAACAGGGAAAAACATACCCGAAAAAGAATCAGACGCCGCCGCATCAAAAGTACCAATATAGTAGACATTATTTTCCGCATCGGGAATATTTCCTTCTAATGTCGCTTTAAAATTAGTCAATGCCACTTTGCCCGTATTAACAAATTCAACGTTATAGTCAATCGGCGAACCAACATTGCCCATGGTGGGAAGCTGAGCATTGATTACTTCAACTTTGCTTTCCTGCGTAACGGGAATATTGATATTATCTTCTCCACTATAACTTTCGCCGTCAATGCCCTCATATTTATATTCAATAGGCACAACGTATGTTTTGGCTTGTGCATTGGGGTCGACATAGAGACTGATTTCTTTGGTGACTGTCGATTTGCCGCTGATGGAATCAATATAAAATGTATTACTGCTGTTGACTGGTGAAAAAACCGTTCCGCCAGAAATCGTTGTTCCGCTGGCAGAATTGCCCTCACTGGTCGGTACCGTTAATTTCATAGAAACATTATTGACCGCATCAGCGTTGGTGTTAGTAATCTGCATGCTGAGCACTACTGTATTACCCGCTAAAATTTTAGCCGGACTCAAATGGTACTCGCTGATAATAACTTTAGGTTCACGACCGTTAGTAGAACCGTTATGCAAAGGCAGCGGCAGGTTAATGATTTCTTCTGTCGTTTTTTCCAAACCGTCATAATTGATGCTCAATTTCATTTCGTTAGTTTTGCGCGCCGTATTCAGTTCTAAATTATAAGTAACAACGATACTGCTTTTGCCCGCTACATCGCCGACGCGTCTGGTTGTGGAAAGATCCGTAACTTTGATATTTTTATCACTGTTTTTATCGCTAACGGCAACGCCCTCTAATGCAATCGATACATTTCGCGCTTTGGTATCGCTGATATTATCAATAGTGAAAGTTGCTACAACGTTTTTTGCGCCACTTTCAGCCTCCGGTGAAAAAGAAACGTCTTGCACAACGAACGTCGGGCTGGTTAAAGTATATCGAGGTTTGAGCAAAAAGCTGGTCGATACGGCAAAAGCTGGTTCTCTTTGCGAATCGCCGCTGCCGATATTCCAGTTATTGCTTTTTAATGTCGCGTTAATCTTGTAGCTGGAACCTTCTGGCAATTCTTTCGTGGCTGGATCAACTTTCATAGGAATGGTAAACGTTTTTGTTTCGCCGCTTTCTACTCGCTGCACGCCAGTCATATACGTATCGCTGGTACTGCCGATAATCCCAAAATGACTCAATGCTTTGCGATCATCTTCTTCAGTAAATTCAATTACAGGAAAGAAAGCTACACCCGTACCAATATTACGAGCTGTAATTTTGACTTTGAATTCCTGTCCAACGATGATATCTTCATCAACTTCTACTTCCAGAATGCTCCACAAAGGGTCTAATCCTGTTTCAAATACTGGCTGTTTAGCCTCATCGGCAATTTCCTGCATGGTTTTTTCTGGCGTGGCTGTTGTACTATCGTCATCGGTCACTTCATCAGCAAAGGCTAATCCGTTGCCGAATACATTAAGCAACATCACAAACAGGATCAGCTTGGCAATTCTTTGGTGAGTCATCAATTATTCTCCTCTCGGTTATTATTTTTGGTAAGATTTACTTTTGGCGTTTCTTCCTTTGGGGCTATTTCTTTTGCAGATGGCGTTTCTGCTAATGCTTGTTCATGCAATTGTTCTTCTCTGTTTTGGTCAACGATTTCTATTTCTTTGATCTGTCCATCCCGCATATGAACAATGCGATCAGCATACTGAGCTACCTCCAAATCATGACTGACCATAATTAAAGTTTTGCTGCCTTCACGCACAATCTGCTGCATAAATTCCAAAATTTCTATTGTCGTTTTGCTGTCCAAATTTCCTGTAGGCTCATCAGCAAAAATAATCTTAGGATTGCCTACCAAAGAGCGAGCAATACTGACCCTTTGCTGTTGCCCGCCGCTCATTTGTGTTGGACGATTGTGCAGTCGATGGGATAAACCCAATTTGATCAAGATTTCTTTTGCCAATTTGACACGCGTTTTTTTGCTGTAACCTTGTATCGTTAAGGGCAACATCACATTTTCCAAAGCAGTTAACGACGGAATCAAATTGTACTGCTGGAAAATAAAGCCCATTTCTTTAGCACGAAATTTAGACATATTTTTTTCATTGACTTTATTGATGCGTACGCCATTGATGACAATATCGCCTTTGGTCGGTCGTTCAAGACCCGAAAGCATATTTAAAAGCGTCGATTTCCCAGATCCTGACGTACCCAAAATAGCTAAAAACTCTCCTTTTTCGATGGTCAAATCAATACCGTTTAAAGCGGTAATAATTTCTTGCCCTACCTTGTACTTTTTAATGATGCCTTTCGCTTCAATAATGGACAAAAACGCTCCCCCTTCCCTTGCTGTCAGATATTGTATTAGTTAGTATAGGACACAATTTAATACTATGCTCATCTACTTTATTTGTCAATAACCTATTCGCAAAATAAACAAATTAGAAACGATTTCAATTTTAATCTAGGTTTCTTTTTATTAAACCATACTTCTACCATAAAAAAGTAACAAAAGTTCATCGAAATTCTTACGTTTTTCTAAAATTTTTTCCTTACATAACAAATTTAAGTTGATAAAATACAACGCATCAATCATATACGATCAGCTTGAGAAAAAATCATTATTTTTTGCGCAACTTAAAGTCATACATACGTTGCAAAATCTCTCATATCCGAAAAAGTGATGCTTCTGTTTTTATGCCGAATACTGCGCCAAATCATTTTTTTGCGTTAAAACATATTATAAACAGAAGAAGCGTTTTCATGCTTTAAGGGCTATGAAAACGCTTCTTTTTTGTCTCATAAAGGCGAAACGTACAAAACAATTTCTTCACAGTTATGATTGTTGT
>CATJSX010000141.1 GCA_949743265.1 uncultured Peptococcaceae bacterium | reverse complement strand
ACACACATATAGGTGGGAGAATCGTTTTTTGTATATTCTCTGTGACCGGTATATTGAATGATTGCAGCTCCCGGTTTTGGATAGCTTTTTTCTCCAAATACGTCAGTTCCGTAAGAAGATAGATAAGCGGTCATTCTCCCACCTGCCGATCCGCCCCATAGAGAATAGCAATCGGTATCAATCTCCAATTCTTCCGCATGCTCAAAAATGAAGCTTATTGCCCTTGCCAAATCCTCACAGGCAGTCTGTGCATGTGGACGGTAGATCAGTGCAAAAGCGTTATAGCCTTTTTTCGATAGCTCCAAAGCATGTGGAAAACTGTCGTGCATGGCTCCCACATAAGCAAAACCTCCGCCTGCATTGCAGATGGCAAATTTTGCACCGGGCTCCCCTTTAAAGAAGAATAATCCTGTATCTCGTTTAGCAGGATCAGCTTCTTTTTCTGCTTCAGTATAGATAGAGTAAAAAATCGTTTCGCCCGCTTCGGCATGAATTTTCATATAGTTTACAATCTCTACTGTCTTACTGGCATCAATATTATTATACCATGTCAGCTGCAACTCTCCTAAAGTATCGCCGCTGTAATATCTACTGTTGACGGGGAATATCAATCTGCCAAAATTTCCAAATGCTGAATCAGAAATGACATCTGATATCTTTGTATTTTCTGTATATATTTCATTATGATTTTCTATCATATTCATTTTGCTTTCCGCTGCATCCGACAAAACAGAACAACAGACAAAAAATCAAGTACATTGAAATATGTTTTTTCAATCTGTTTCACCAGCCTTTCCTTTTGTCATTTATATTATAAAAAACGAGACTTCATGGGAAGTCTCGTTTTGTTTTGCAGTTTATACCTAAAGGTTATAGCTCGATTTTATGATTTCTTTACAGAACCGTCCCAATATCAAGAGTCAAGATATGAAAGAGGTGACAGCCGCTTTTTAGACTGTTAATATAGTCTATTCCTTATAAATACGCTGCATTTTTTCCAATTCTGCCGCTAAATTTTGACGCAACGTTTTTGGCGCTAAAATTTCCGCCAATTCACCAAAAGACAAGATATATCCCAACAACCAGCGATCTATCGGTCTTTTGCTGTGAATGAGAAAATCACCGTCATCAAGTACAGTAATTTCTGCAGGCGTAAATTCATCATAAATTCGCCAAGCCGCTGTCGATTTTATTTTTAAAACAATTTCCGTTTGCGCAAGACTTGGTCGTTCAAAATCAATATCTGGTACATCAAATTCTCCATATTCTGCTAACAAGACAACTTTTTGCATACGCTTCAATTTGAACAAACGGTAATCGTTCCGCTCATAACAATATCCTTGCAGATACCATGAGCGGCTTTTAAATATTAACCGCAATGCTGCCGCTTTACGATGTGAATACTCGCCGTTGCTGTTGTAATAATCAAAAGTAAGTGTTTGTTGTTTCATTGCTGCTTCTTTTAATTGTTCAAAAAGCCCTTTATTTTCTTCACCCCAAGCAATATAGTCTACTTTTATCCAATCGGCACTGCAAGCAAAAAAACGGCTCAACCTCTCTAAAAGCGCTTGCTCATTTAACCCTGTAGCGGCTAAACTTTCTAGCGCTGTCAAGATGCGCTGTTGTTCCTCACGATCAAGCAGCGATTTGTTCAGCTTAAACCCTTCTAAAATAGCAATTCCGCCATTTTGCCCCTGCTTAGTATAAAGTGGAACACCTGCCTGAGATAATCTGTCAATATCGCGATAAATTGTTCTAACCGATACTTCAAAATGCTCTGCTAATGCCTGCGCTGTCATCTGTTTTTTATCCAATAAAAGATAAACAATTTCAAATAGACGCTGCGTTTGCATAACCAGTTTCCTCCTTATACTGAGATTTGCCAAGACGATAAGAAGTTTCTGAGCAAATATTAACCACCATCACATCACCAATAATGGCAACAGATCCTTCCATAGGCCATTGAGGCAAAGGATTGTCTTTTAAATATGCTCGGATCCGTTTTTCTTCTTCAGCATTCGCCCAGTGAAGCGGTTTACCTAGATAATAGCCAAAAAATCCCTGATAATTGAGTCGATGATGAACTAAATTTCCTTTGATACCCGTTAAATTCTGAACAACACCTATGGTTTCTTGAGGAATAATCGAATGATACGCGTTAGGAAAAGCCCCTATTACCAAGGTTGGCATATCAGGTTTATAGCCTTCCTGTCTTTCCATCTGGGCTAATATGCGTAATTCTGTAGCGTAAGTCATTTCATACCGCAGTTGTAAATGAAAATAACAAACATTGCACGTCAGATAAAAATTAAATGCAATTCCCAATATCGTTATAACCAACGCCCAATGACCAATCAATTGTTCCAACGTTAATAATTCTGCATGAGGATAAGCGACAGAAAAAATGATAATAGGCATGACCCAAAATAAATGATATGCCGGCTGCATTAAGCAATGAAGATACGCCTGAGGTGCTATAAAGAAAATAAGATTGTATCCTATGGGTAATGCAAGACAAAAAGGAATTAGCATTATTAACTGTCCGCAGCAGGCACGATTTTTTAGTCGCCTAACGATAATTTTTATCAGCCAATAAATCGTTAACAAAGTCAAAACACCATAGCAAATTTTAGCTAGAAAAGGCGATTCAAAAAATGTGCCTTCCCAAAAATAAGCACCAAAAGCCAAAAAAGCAGCTTTCAGCAACTGTATTAAACTTTCTTCTGGTAATTGTCCCATGGTATTGATACCCTGATAATCAGTCAGCGTAATATTCCCATAATGAAGTGCCATTTGCAATATAACAAAATAAAGCATCACACCTAAAATGCCCATCAACAGCATTTTTAATGTCAAGGAAAAAATATTTCCCAGCAAATAATGATTTTGTAAAATATAATGAATCAGTACTAATAAACAAACAACAACCGTGACGCTAATAAACGCCTGATAACTCCCTAATGTTAAAGACAGCAATACAGCACCCAATAAAAATCCCCATCGAAAATGCACCGTACACCATACTGCCAAAATACTAAACAGTTGTGCCAACATATATAAATCTGCATAAAACAAATAAGAGAATTGTGAAGCCAATAGCGGAAATGTCACCATTACCGCCGCTATCAACGCGCCATATAATCGAGAAGGAAAATGAAACAGGCTGCACAGCACACCAACGGACAACGCCAAAAAGAAAAGTGCTGTTATGCCCGTCGTCCATGGTACACTATAATAAGAACTAAAGGCTGTTGCTACTTGATCGAACCATCGGCCACTAGCAGTCATCGCATAATCACGATAAATATTTTCTAAATCATCGCCGTTAGGAAACTTATTGACAAAAAAATATAAATGTGTAACTAACCCCAAAATAAGCGCTGTTACAAAAGCCGTTTTGCTCGCACCGTCAATTCGCTGCCAAAATCGCCGCATGATTTCCGATGCCGACCAGTGTGAAAAATCTGTCATGCTCACGCTTCCTTTCTAAAAACCAGCTGTTTTTGTCCCAAATAATTGAATGCTGTAAAAAATACCATGCCTACCAACATAGCTACTTGCTCGGTAATCGTCGCTTCTATTTGCCATTTTAAGGCGCTTAATACCGCCACTACTGCCGGCTTGGCGACCAGATAAGCCGCAAAGTAACAGACGGCAATATTAGCAGCAAATTTACAAGCAGCTTGAAACCAATGGGCGTCGCTTCTGAAAGTAAAAGACCGGTTGAGAAAAAAAGAGATGATGCTACACACAAAATAAGATAGTCCACTAGCTCCCCAATACCCCAAATGAAGCCAATGATAAAAAGCAAACATGGTCACAACGCCCATAAAAGTGTTAAACAATCCCACCAAAATAAATCGTATAATTTCGATTTCCAATAGTTTTTTTAACACATTAAACCTCCTGTTCAACGATATATACTGGCCGTCCCTTTACCTCATCATAAATGCGCGCTATATAATGACCAATTACGCCTAATCCAATAGCCAAAGTACTGCCAATAAATAATAAGAGCAAAATTACCGTGGTAAATCCCTCTATTGATTGACCAGTTATATAGTTGTACAGCGTTTGTATACCCAAAACTACAAAAATAATAAACATAAAAACGCCCGTACAAGTTACTATTTGCAAAGGCAGTGCAGAAAAAGCAGTAATATTGTTGATGGCATATCGCCATAGCCCCAACAAATTCCATTTGCTTTTTCCAGCATAACGAGGCGCTACTTCAAAAAAAACTTCTGCTTTAGCAAAACCAAAATACGATGATAAGCCGCGAAAAAATAATTTTTTCTCTGGTAAATGACACAAAATATCGACTACTTTGCGATCCAAAAGTTTGTAATCTGAGGAACGCTGCAAATCAAATCCTGCAAAACAATTCATTATACCATAAAATAATTTAGCCAACAGTCGATACCATAAGGCTTCTTTGCCGCGATCAACTTTAATACCTTCTACAATCATAGCACCTTCTTGCCACAAACGGTACATCTCTACCAATTTTTCTGGTGGATGCTGCAAATCGCAGTCCAGCACAGCGCAGCAATCGCCTTTAGCGCAATTCAATCCCGCCATAACAGCCGCTTCTTTACCAAAATTGCGGCTAAATTTCAATCCCCGCACTTGTTTATCATTGCTAAGTGTTGTGATTGTAGCAAAAGTTTCATCAGTAGAACCATCGTCAACAAAAATCAACTCATAATCAATAGTAGCAAAGCTGAGCACAGTATCAATGCGTATTGCTGTTACAGAAATATTTTCCGCTTCATTATAAGCAGGAATTACTACAGATAACATAATGATCAATACCTCCTTTTTTGCATCCAATACCAATAGCGAAAGACAATAGTGCTATTTTCCATTTTGTTACTATTGTATCTCTCACTATCAAGATGGACAAATAATTATCTTCTATCGTTTTAATAGAGCAACTTTTCACCCAATAAGTGACCGCTGCCACTATTTCAATTTTTTACTCATAAAAACAGCGCATACCATTAGTTTTTCGCTAATTGGCATGCGCCGTTTGATATCTTTATTTTAAACTTGCTTTTTTAATGGTAATAATATTTGAAATGTGCTGCCGACATTTTCTGTGCTTTTTACGGTGATGCTGCCTTGGTGCAATTCTATAATTTGCGCAACAATGGCTAACCCTAAGCCACTGCCTTCTGTTGTTTTGGCAGAATTTCCTTGATAGTATGGCTCAAAAATATGCTTTGTCATTTCTTCACTCATACCGATTCCTGTATCTGTTATAAGGATAGTTATCCAATCGTCGTTCAAGGTCAACTTTACGTCAATATTGCCTCCAACTGGCGTGAATTTTATAGCGTTGGTCAATAAATTAAGCCATACTTGATGCAGTAATTCTTCATTTCCCCAATAACGCGCTGGCGCTAGTTCTGCCGAAAAACTGATATTTTTCTTTTCCCACGAAGCAGAAAGCAGGATAATACTGTTTTTAATTTGTTCATCAAGCTCAAAAAACGCTTTTACTGGAATAAAATTTTGTGCATCAATTTTGGAAAGTAAGAGAACGTTATGAGATAAATCTGCTAACCGCGCTGATTCAGCAGCAATAATTTCTAAATACATGCGGCGTTCTTCATTGGTTATTTCTTCAGTTAATAGCACGTCGGCAAAACCGCGAATAGAAGCAATAGGCGTTTTCAATTCGTGAGAAAAATTATTGATAAACCGTTCATTAAAAAGCTGGTTGCTTTTTAATCCAGAGACCATCACGTTAAAATTTTGGTAAACATTACGCCAAACGCCAGCTTGCTCAGGATCAAGAACAACCGATAAATCACCACTGGCGACACGATTGATACTATCAACCAACATAGTCTGTCGTTTATACCACTGTCCGCCAAAAACCCATGCGCCAATGCCAACAAGCGCATTAGTGATAGGAATAGCAGCTAACGCATAAAGCAGATAATATTTTCCGCCAAAGCCGCTTATCCAATGAGCTATGAGCAGCACGAAAGCGCAAATTGCAGACACGCTTAGCACTTTGACCACAAAAACTACCGAAAAATAGAAAGACATTCGATCCCCTAAACGATACTCCGTTAGCAAACGCTTACGATACATTTTTTCAAGCCTTCTAGTGTGACGGACAGCCATTGTCTTTGCTCACCTCTGCTTTGTAGCCCAGTCCTTTAGCTGTAATAATGGCAAAATCATCAACATTTTTTAATTTATTACGCAGTCGGTTGATGTGAGTTTTGATAGTATTTTCATCGCTGTCAGAATCATAACCCCAAACTTCTTCCAATAACTGATTTTTGGTCAAAATCACGTTAGGATAAGAAAGTAATTTGTATAACAGTTCAAACTCTTTTTTGGACAAAGCCATATCTTTTCCATTATGGATCATCTGATAACTTTTGGCGTCCAAAATACTCTCACCAATAACAATGCGCTGCTCGCTAGCAATTTTGGCACGACGTAAAAGAGCTTCTATTCGCCAAAGTAATTCCTCATAATTGATGGGTTTGACCATATAATCATCAGCTCCCAACGCGAAACCGCGTCGTTTATCTTCAAAATCTGCCCGAGCTGTTACCAAAATAATGGGTACTTCTTCTTTGACTTCCCTTAATGACTGAACTAACTGATACCCGTTCATGTTTGGCATCATAATATCAGCGACGATTAAGTCAACACGTTGTTGTTCCATAATGGTTAGCGCTTCTTCGCCGTCATTAGCGCAAACCACTGTGAAGTGATTTTTTAGTTTAACTTTTGTCAACAGTTGGGCTGATGGATCGTCTTCTACAACCAAAATTACTGCCATCGACAACACCTCCCGAACTATTATAAAAACGCTTTTTATTTTTTGTCAAGACCAGTTCAATCCTCAACAATTTTGGCGTTGTTCATCGCTTGCTTCTCTTTTTTAGCAGAAACCAAAACCATGCCCAAAGAAAATATCGGCATAATAGCTCCCAAAAAATACAGTCCCCACTGGTCATGTAGAACAAAGCCATTACTCAAAAGCAAAAGCTGATGACTTAAAGACATCACAGCAATAGCTATGTTGGCTAATACAGCACCTGTAACCATCAGTTGAATTCTGCTTAGTTCATGAATCAATGGCAATAAAATACTAATAAACGCTAAATCGCATAAGTATGCCAACAAAAACATTTCATGGGCTAAAGGGTTCACTACATAGCCATCATAAAAACGCCACCCCAAATAGGAAATGCCTTTGATGTACAAAAATCCCAGTGCAATTATCAATAGGTACAATATATACCAACTGAAAATGGTTTTCTCTTTGGCGATGTTTTCATCAAGATGTTGCAGTGCTTTAATTTGTGTGAAATAAGGCAGATAAACAATGCACAATCCTGCCAACAAAATCGAATTGCCAGAAATAAAAGTTCTGATCGTCAATAAAACTAACATGACACAAGGCAGCCAATTAAAACGCATACTTTTCATTTGTTTAATCATTAAATTTATCATGATAATCATCCTTTCCGAATAAAAACATACTGTTTAGCTTGATAGATTGAATAAATAATAAAAAGCGAACTATCAGCTATCATAGTGAATCGTATTTTCTCTGTTTATATTTTTTTAACCCATTCTAACTGATAATACCCTCTTTTTTTAGCCATTTAACTTCATCACGAATGGTTTCTTCATAGGAACGCGTTGTATAATCCAGCTCTCTTTTGGCTTTGCTGGAATCAAAAACATTATTGCGTGCTAAATTGTACACAGAAAACTTTGTCATCATTGGCGTTTGTCCTTTTCGTTTAGCACTTTTTTCCATCATTCCTGCCATAATGTAGGCTATCTTAATGGGCAAAAACACTTTGATAGGTTTACAACCGCTTTCCTTTGCCAGAACATCGGCAAATTTTTTGAATGAGATTTCGTCATTTCCTAAAATATAGCAATTTCCCGCTTTGCCTTTATGCGCAGCCGAAATAATACCTTGCGCTAAATCACGAACATCACATAGATTAAAAGTGCCGTCTATGCCGGCAGGCATTTTGCCCTGAATAATTTCAATGACTGTTTTTGTCGTTTCACTGATGGAAAAATCTTCCGGTCCCAAAATACCACTGGGATGAACGACGCAAGCGTCCAAATCAGCATTATGTACAGCATCTAGTACAGCTTGTGTTGCCAAGGCTTTAGATTGACTGTAGCAATCTTGAAGCACGGCAGCATCAAAATGAGATATTTCCCTAATAGGCTGCCCTTTTTTTAATTCTGGAATAGCCCCTGTGCTGCTGCAATAAACCAAGCGAGTGTTAGCTTTATCTTTTAAGCAAAAATCAATAATATTTTGCGTACCATTGACATTGACGTCCATTACTTTTTGGTTAAATGACGGATTAACCGTAACGATGCTGGCAATATGCAGCACAATTTTTTTCATTGCCTTAGGAACGTCAAAAAATTTCTCCAAACTTTTCGGATCACAAAGATCCCCTTCGACGATTTCAACTTCTTTAGGCAAAAATTTGGCCGCTTTATCATTAGGCAATACAAAAGCTCTAATATTTTTTTGTTGTGCAGCTAATTGTCGACAAATTGTACTACCCAAGAATCCAGCGGCTCCTGTAACTAAATAAATAGTATTTTCCATGAGTACATCCTCCATTCAAATCATATAATCGCTTTGAAAATAATTCGTTAAAACGAAACAAAAATAGTTTCTGCTGACTGCAACCATCATCTGATATATAAGGTCGCTATCAATAAAAGAAAACACCGCAGAGCCTCTTGAAAAAATATGGAGCAAATGTTATATACACGAATAATATCGGGAACGATTTTTGCCTTGCTTCAAATCATTACTCTAATCTGTTCGTTTAACGATTATTTTTGTCTATTAAGCGCTGAAATTTTGGTAAGAAACCTTCAGCCCGTTGTATCAACTGACAAGATGAAGTATAGAGTCTGTTGGTAACATTAACGTAAATAAATGATTGTTATTTTGCTAAGTAAGCAAAATAAATCTGACTTAAATACAAAAAACCAGCAGAGCATTTAATTGCTTCTGCTGGTTTTTGTGTCAAAATCGATCTGCTGGCAAACACACTGCTGTAATCGTGATGCCGACGATAGCGGCGATCGCTGTAACGACCATAATCATTTTTTTCATCTTATCCCTCACTATCATTTGATCTCTTGGCTGAAAAACAATGAATTTATTTTTAATATCAATTTTATCATATAATATTCAATCAGCGACGTCAAGATTTTACCTTAGAAAAATACGCGAACCTATTGCGCTAAAGCCAGAGTATCATTAAACGATATAAAAATTCTAGCGCTAACTTATAATACATACAATATTTTTCTTGCGTTTAGCTTTGTATAGGAAAAACGCCTTTATCGCCAATTTATTTTAACTGATTGATCAATTAAGCAAATCGTCTACCACTTGACCAATCATCTTACCGTCGGCTTTGCCTTTTAACTGCGCCATAACATTTTTCATAATGACGCCTTTATTTTTGCTGACCATTTCCACGCCCAATTCCACGATAATATTTTTTACTTTTTCCGCTACTTCTTCAGCGCTCATTTGTGCCGGCAAATAACTTTCTAAAATCGCAATTTGTTGTGACAATTCTTTAACGGTATCTTCACGACCTTTTGCCATTTCCAAGGATTCTCGAACTTGCTTCAATTCTTTTTGAATGACTTGTAAACATTCGTCATCGGTCAGCTCACGACCGACTTCTTTTTTCATATACGTCATACCGGATAAAAGCATAGTAATTACGCCATTTTTTACCGTATCCTTTTCTTTCAGCGCTTTCATCTTTTCAGCGCGTAATTGTTCATAGTTCATGATAAAAACTCCTCTCTATTACTTAGATTAATGTCCCTCACCATCAATACGAAATTACTGTTGTTATATCTAATTTTGTACTAAATCAGGACGTAGTGACTGTGCTCCTTTTAAATAAATATGTTTTACTTCTTTATGATTTTCTACTGTAATGAGCACTCGCAAACACATCGCCAAAGAATTGACCACATTCATTTCCTGCACGCAAAATAACGGTACATTATCCCAACCAAGTTCCCGAGCAAATTTGGCTGGATAAGCGGCATCCAAATCCTTTGTTGCCGAAAAAATTACCTGCACTATTTCCTCTGCAACCAAATCGTTAGCAATCATAATAGCGTTCAATAATTCGACAGTCCCCTCTCTAATGCTTTCTGCTGTATTTTCAGTGATTGTTATCGCGCCGCGAATGGCTTTCATCATGATTTCACCTTACTCTCCAAAAAATTTCTGACTTTATCTTGAGTGATGCCATTGACAATTTCAACTTGACCAACCGCTTGCGGCAAAATCAAGACCCAGCTGCCTTGGGTGACTTTTTTATCCAAGGCCATTCCTGCTAAAACATCATCCAAAGATAACGCTTTTTCCATAGCAACCGGCAAATGGAAATTTTGCAGCAGCGTTCGCAGCTCATCAATGACTGCCTGTGTACACATTTTTTGTTCACAAGCAAATAACGACGCCAAAACCATGCCAATAGCTATTGCTTCCCCATGTAAATAGTCAAAATGACTGGCAATTTCTAAACCATGACCGAAAGTATGACCAAAATTCAATTTTGCTCGCAGCCCTCGTTCTTGTTCGTCTTTGGCAACGACCTGTGCTTTTAATTGACAGCAACGCGCAATCATTTCTGTCACTGCTGTTTTTTCACGACAGTTAATTGCTGCACTATGTTCCTTTAAAAAAGCAAAAAAATCTCTATCGACAATCATACCGTATTTAATCACTTCCGCCATACCATTGCGCCAATGACGCTCCGGTAAAGTAGATAGCGTATCCAGATCAATCCAGACTGCTTTAGGCTGATAAAAAGATCCTATCATATTCTTGCCCAGCGCATGATTAACTGCCACTTTGCCGCCGACGCTGCTATCTACTTGTGCCAATAGCGAGGTTGGAATTTGAATAAAATTAACGCCTCGCTGATAAATACTAGCGCAAAAACCCGCCAGATCGCCCACAACACCGCCGCCTAAAGCAATGATTGTGCAATCACGGTGAAACTGATGCTGCAATAATTGACTCAATATCGTTTCACTCATAGCAAACGTCTTGCTTTCTTCACCAGCTTTGATGGTGTAGCAAAACGTTTCAAATCCTGCTTTTGCCAAGCTATCCAGCACTATTTGACCATAAAGGGAACCAACATGATCATCGGTAATAACTGCTGCTTGTCTGCCTTTGGTCAACTCGCTCAAGCGAACGCCAATTTGAGGCAAAATCTGCTGCTCAATTTCAATAGGATAACTGCGTTCACCTAAATCAACAGTAATAAGCATCATCATTCCTCCAAACATTGACGATCATTTCCACAATTTCAGCTACTGTTTTTTGCGACGTATCAATAAATAGATCAGCTTTTTCATAAAAAGGCGCCCGTTCTTTAAGCAAAGTTTTGATTCTCGCTAAAGGATCATCATAGCCCACTAAAAGCGGACGAGTAGCGCCATCTTTTTGCACACGCTGCCAAATCATATCTGGCGTGGCAGAAAGTGAAACCACAAAAAACCGCTCGTTCAAAATTGCGCGATTTTTTTCATTAAGAACAGCGCCGCCACCGGTTGCCAATACAATATCCTTTTGCACCGCAAAATGTTCTAGCGCTCGCTGCTCTTCTTGACGGAAATAATTTTCTCCATAACGTTCAAAAATTTCACCAATGGTCATTTGTGCCGATTGTGCAATGGCTTCGTCCAAATCAACAAAATTTTTCTGCAAACGCTGCGCTAATTCTCGTCCCACAGCGCTTTTGCCTGCTGCCATAAAGCCAATCAAAGCTACAGCTTTCATCGCTTCATCACCTCGTTCAAATAGCGCTGATAAGATAAATAATTGTCTCGTACTTCATCAAGATGATCACCGGAAAATTTCTCCAAGAAACATTCTAAAACCGTCCATGCGCAAGCATTAGCTGCCACAATAGCACACGCTGGCACTGCACAAGCATCTGAACGCTCTACAGATGCTAAGCCCGCTTCTTTAGAAAGAAAATCCACACTGTTTAACGGCTGATACAGCGTTGGAATGGGCTTCATCGCTCCACGAAGGACTATCGTTTCACCATTAGTAATGCCGCCTTCCAAGCCGCCAGCATGATTAGTCTTATGATAAAATCCTTTGACCTCATCGTAATAAATTTCATCATGAGCTTGAGAACCTCGCGTTTGTGCCAAATGAAAACCGTCGCCAATTTCTACCCCTTTGATCGCTTGAATACTCATCAAACTTTGCGCCAACCGTCCATCCAATTTGCGATCATATTGAACATGACTGCCCAAACCAATAGGCACTCCAGTGACAACCACCTCAATAATGCCACCTAGTGTATCACCGTTAGCTTTCGCCTCATCAATAGCTGCTATCATTTTTTGAGTAGCCATATCATCAGTACAATAAAGAGGCGTATCATATAGTTTTTCATTCAATTTTCTATAATCAACATTGGCATTGACAGCGCCAATAGCCAAAACGTGCGCCATAACCGTAATACCGAAATTATTCAGCACACACTGACTAATAGCACCGATAGCGACTCGAATAGCGGTTTCCCTAGCGCTGGCTCGTTCTAAAATATTGCGCAGATCTTTTTGCCGATATTTGATACCGCCAGCTAAATCAGCGTGTCCCGGGCGCGGCAATGTCACTTGTTTTTGCTTCAAATCAGCCGCCGACGTACTATCCATTATTTTTTCCCAGTTTGCCCAATCGCGATTAGAAACCATAAGAGTTATAGGCGTTCCCAATGTCACGCCGCCACGCACACCAGTAATCAATTCTATCGTATCCTGCTCAATTTTCATACGCCCGCCGCGCCCATAGCCGCCCTGTCGTTTGGCTAATGTTTGATTGATAAAATCAATATCCAGCGAAATTCCGGCGGGTATGCCTTCGATGATAGCTGTCAGTCCTTTGCCGTGTGATTCTCCTGCTGTTAAATATCTGATCATCTTCTCACCACCTTAACCATTATTTAATGTCTCTGCTATCAGTCGGTAAGCGTCTGTTGTTTCTGGCGTTATTGTCGTCCATGCTGCAAAAGACAGTGCGCCTTGTTCCACAAACATTCCTAAACCTGACGCTGTTTTTGCTCCTTGCGCTTTGGCCAAACGCAAAAATTTTGTTTCCAACGGATTATAAATCAAATCTACCGCCATGTGATCTTCACACAGACATTCCATCCGTACAGGCGCCATGGCTTCAATATGAGGGCTCATTCCCATTGGCGTTGTATTGATGAACGTATCCACGTTTTGATACAGTGTTTCTTGCTGCAAAGCGTCCCAGTCCAGTACTTTTATCAGACACTCGCTGTGCTGCGCTAACAATTTCGCTAAAGATTCCGCTTTTTCTTTGGTACGATTAACAATCACAATTTCTGCCACCTGTCGCCTAGCTATGGCTGCCGCAACGCCTTTAGCCGCACCGCCAGCGCCGATGAGCAAAATCTTGCGTCCTTCTGGTTGCCAACCATGCTGTTTTTCCAGCGCTTTAATCAATCCATTACCGTCAGTATTATCGCCGATAAATCCTTTTTCTGTTAAAATCAGCGTATTGACCGCTTGACAGATTTTCGCTTGCGGCGTCAAATCTGCCAAATAAGGAATAACTGCTTCTTTGTAAGGAATCGTAACGTTAATTCCCTTAGCACCCAGCGCTTTTAGCCCTGCTATGGCTTGCGCTAATTCCTCTTTCTTTGGTGCAAAAGCCAAATAAACGCCATTATAATGACATTGCTCCATAAAAAACGAATGCAATAACGGTGAAAGCGAATGAGCAATAGGATTGCCCAAAACCGCAAAAAGTTTTGTTTCTGTATCACTCATTAGCGCCACCTGCCAATCGTGCCAAATCCTGTACAAAATCAGGCCACGAAACGCTGACCGCTTCAAAATGGTCAATAACCGTTTCTCCTTCAGCCGCCAAAGCTGCCACTGCTAATGACATTGCTATGCGATGATCATTGAAACTATCAACATGAGCGCCATGCAGCGCCCCACCACCATAAATGCGCAAACCGTCATCAAGAACGTCAATTTTAGCGCCCATTTGACGCAATCCTATAGCAATCGTCTCCAAACGATTGCTTTCTTTAACTTTCAATTCTTCAGCGTTGCGAATTTCAGTTATACCTTGTGCATAAGCAGCTGCTACAGCAATAATCGGTACTTCGTCAATTAGCGTTGGCATAATATCGCCAGCGATCGTTGTACCTTTTAGTTGACTACTTTCTATCAGCAAATCACCCAAAGTTTCGCCGCCGCTTTGCCACTGACTGATAATGGTCAACTTTGCCCCCATAGCTCGTAATACCTCGATAATACCAGTTCGCGTAGGATTTAACCCTACATTTTTTAAAACAATACGACTGTTAGCAACGATAGCGCCAGCAACTAAAAAATAAGCTGCTGAAGAAATATCGCCGGGTACCATCACATTTTGCCCTTTTAAAATCGGTCGTCCTTTAACTTTTGCCCCTTTAGGAAGCTGCACCACTTCAGCGCCGAAAGCGCTCAGCATCAATTCCGTATGATTGCGAGATAAGGACGGCTCCTGCACTTCTGTCCAGCCATCAGTAAAAAGTCCCGCCAATAAAACCGCCGATTTGACTTGCGCACTGGCTACTGGCGATTGGTAAACAATAGGCGACAATGCACTGCCAATTATCGCTAAAGGTGCCAATGTATGATTGGCTCTGCCGATAATTTGAGCGCCCATCAACGACAATGGTTTGAGCACTCGCCCCATAGGTCGCTGACGAATAGAAGCATCACCAGTTAAAAACGTGACAAAAGGCTGACCAGCCAAAATACCGCTCAATAAACGAATCGTCGTACCTGAATTACCAATATCAATTATATTATCAGCTTCTTTTAATCCATTCAGACCAACGCCATGTACTACAACTCGTCCGTGATCGTCTTCATCAATTTTAACGCCCAATGCGCGAAAAGCGCTAATAGTACTCAGGCAATCTTCACCTCGCAAAAAGCCTTCGATTATCGTATCCCCTTGAGCCAAAGCGCCAAACATAACAGCGCGGTGCGAAATAGATTTATCGCCAGGCACGCTTATCTCTCCGACTAACGAAGATGTTTTTTTGATCGTCATTAACAATTTCTTCACATCCTTTTTTAATCATGCCCACAATAAAGCCGCACCGAAATCAGCTGACCTGTAGGCGGTCGCAAAATTCCGACGCGGCTTCATTAGGCGCGTACGACGCTTTTAGCTCGTCTTATAAACAGATGAAAGGCGTTTTCACGCCGCAAACTGCATTGACTTGTTCATTAAATATCTTTATCCACCGCCTGAGCGATTCGCTTCATTTTAACCATCAACTCGGCAAACTTTTCTGGTTTTAGTGATTGTGGTCCGTCAGAAAGTGCTTTTAATGGTTCAGGATGCACTTCAATCATCAGCCCGTCAGCACCAGCAGCAATAGCCGCTTTCGCCATTGGCTCTACTAGATTCCACTTACCAGTTCCATGACTAGGATCTACAATAATCGGTAAATGAGTTAATTCTTTAATAATCGGTATTGCTGAAATGTCTTGCGTATTACGGGTAAAAGTTTCAAACGTTCTAATGCCCCGCTCGCAAAAAATCACCTGCTCATTACCACCGGCAAGAATATACTCCGCTGCCATAATCCATTCTTCAATGGTTGCTGATAAACCTCGTTTGAGCAGCACCGGTTTTCTAATTTTGCCCACTTCTCGCAGCAAATTAAAATTCTGCATATTTCGAGCGCCAATTTGTACAATATCCACATAATCAGCCACCAGCGGAACGTCTCGTGTATCCATAACTTCACTGACAATAGCCAAGCCTGTTTGCTCTCTGGCTTCTGCCATGATTTTTAATCCTTGTTCTTTTAAGCCGTCAAAAGAATACGGCGACGTTCTAGGTTTAAACGCACCACCGCGCAAAATCTTTGCCCCTGCGCTTTTGACCGCTTCTGCTACTTCCAAAAATTGTTCCTTACTTTCCACCGCACATGGTCCCGCCATAACCTGCAATTCCTGACCACCAATAGTAAAATCTCTAATCTTGATTACGGTATCTTCCGGATGAAATTCACGACTGGCTAATTTGTATGGCGTCACAATAGGAATGACGCGTTCCACACCGTCCAATGATTCCAGATTAAGGCTTTCTTTATCCTTCTGCGAACCGATAATCCCAATGATGTTTTTTTCTGCCCCACGAGAAATGTGCAGCTCTAAATTGCGGCTCTCCAGATAAGCAATAACATGCTCCAATTTTTCACTCTGTGCACCACCAGAAACAACGACTATCATTTTTCTTCTTTCCCCCTATTCTTCGCTGGACAATAGAGGCTTTTACTGAACGCTTTTGTCACTGCGTTCGCAATCATTATGCCCTACCATTGTACCATCCTACTTGAAAATAACTTTTTGCTCAATACTACCATACTACGTCTTTTATAATGATAAACTCATTATAATATTTATACTATTTTTGCCGAAAAATTGCAAGAGAATTTTTCATTTTTCCCCCTATTTACCACGAAAGCGTCAATCTATCCAGCCCAAGCCCCGTTACATTTTGCGCATACATTTTAAGCACGGCAAAATATTCTCTGAAATAACACACCATATCCAATCCTAAAATATCGGGTAAAGGCGCCGCCACTCCTTTAACACTCATTCCCAACGTATTAGCCAAACTTTTTGCCCGATATAAATGAAATCCATTGCTTACTACGCCAATTTCATCTGCTGCATATCCCAAAGATAAAACAATCTCGCGACTGAAATATAAATTTTCTCGGGTATTGTGTGATTTTTCTTCCAAATATAGTCGCTCTTGCCCAATACCCTTTTGCAGCAGATAACGCCGCATACCCTCGGCTTCGGTGATGGTTTCACCCATCCCTTGCCCACCGCTTAAGATAGCCACCGCTTGCGGATTTTGCTCTAAATAAACTACTGCTCGTTCCAATCTAGCGGCCAGCGCTGGCGAAGGCGTATCACCATATAAACCAGCGCCCAACACCACCAAACAATTTCCTTCATAATTATCGTCGTTACTGGCGTTAATAATCAACCCTTCAATAAACAAAAAAGTTGCCAAAAACAGTAACGTCAATACTATCAATAATTTCCGCCCCATTTTCGCTGCCTTTTGCCAACTTTCACGTTGATAAGAGCCAAACGCTGCTGCCCAAAGCAGACAAAAACACCCCAAGCCACTTATGACTGCACACACAAATTGACTGCTCATCTTTAGCGTCCAATTAGCCGCGCCACCCATCAACAAAATCATGCCTATCCAAACCAACATCCTTATTGCCATAAATACTCCTCCGTCAAAGCTGCAAATGATTACTTATTTATTTCAATTCAGCACACCGCAAAAGGTTACAGCCATTTTTCAAATTCAACAAAACTCCTTAAATAATTTTAATCTCATAACGTTTTAAGCATAGAATCAGCCGCTTTCATACCAAAAGCATTTTTGGTTTATTTTTCTTACCCTCGATAATTATCCCTTATAAACGGTTTGTCAATTTTAACGTCAGTTAAAAGTCCATATTTTTTCGGACGTCGATAAGCATTTCCATGGACTTCGTTTTCACGATAATGACGAAGCTGATCCAAATCAAGTTCAGCAAAATAAACACCTTCTTTTTCATCTGCCTGCAAAATACAGCTATCTCGTGCATCATCTATTTCATCAAGATAAGCCACACCGTCAAAAACAGTTGAACCGCCATTGCAATCTGGCACCAAATTAGGATAATTGCAGGTGACAATGGCAACCATATTTTCATAGGCTCTGGCACGAAGTTGTGAAAGACGATTGATTTCCATTGGGCAAGCATTAGGAACAAGAATAATTTCAGCGCCTTTAAGCATTAAAATTCGTGCGCTTTCGGGAAATTCTCTATCGTAACAAATCATAGCACCAACTTTTACTTCTCCATGTGCTATATCAAGTGTCGTAACATAAAAATCTTCACCAGCTGTCAAATGACGCTCAACATCAAAATCGCAAGTATGCACTTTCGCATAGAGCAATTTTTGTTCGCCAAATCTGTCAAAAAGAATTAAAGAATTGCGAGGAGCGTTTGGATATTTTTCAAGTAGTGTGATGCCAATAGCCATATCAAGTTTTTTAGCAAGTTTTCTAAATGTATTGACAAAATCACTATTGACAGCAATCGCTTCGGCTTGCCATTCGTCAATCGGTCGATTATAAATATTGTAACCGTTACTCCACATTTCAGGAAATAGCGCTATATCAGCGCCATTTGCTTTAGCTTTCTCGCAATAAAAAATTCCTTTTTCGAGATTTTTCTTTAATGTTTCACAAGGCGCTATCTGCAACAGAGCAATTTTTAAAAAATTCATTTAATCGTCTCCTTCCAAATCATTGAAAAAATCACTTATCCCATTGTGTCGGTTTCTAATAATAACACAGCATTTTCCGTTAAACAAAATATATTTTCTCTGCGATGAGCATTTCTCATAATCTACGCCATACCCACTAATATTGCACTCTCCGCTAAAGTTGCAAGAAACCCAACAAATTAGCTTTTAGATTATAGCAAAGGCAGCAATATTGAAATTCAAGCATAAAGATGCTTTTGTTATCAATACAAATTAGGATAGCATATCTTATAGGGATTTTCTATTTTTTATCTTGTATAATAAGTTGATGCCAGTACATATACGTCAATACAAAGATTTTTTCACCATCATGGAAAATTTTTTATTTTTAAAATGGTATTTGTCTTTGATAAAGTTTTTTATAGAAAAAAACGTAAAATATGAAATTTAATCGTAAAATCCAATCAAAAATGTGGTACAATAAATCAAGCAACATTTTATAATATTTATCGTAAATTTTCAGTGCAACTTTTTCTGGGAGGAAGTTATTTATGCTTGGCGACGATGATAAAAAATTTGATCTGATCGATTTTTGGGAGGAAAACACTGGTGGGGAACCAATAACGGAGGCGATGGTAGCTGAAGCAGAAAATGCATTAGGGTATCGCTTGCCCAAATCTTATATTGCACTTTTAAAAACACAAAATGGCGGACGATTGTTAAAACGAATTTTTCCTACCGATCAGCCTAATTCGTGGGCAGATGATCATATTGCTCTTACTGATATTTGCGGTATTGGTGGCAAATACAGCATTATTGGCGATAATGGCAGCGAAACCTTTATTGCCAAATGGGGCTATCCAGCTATTGGTATCGTGATTGGGCATTCTCCTTCTGCTAGTCATGACGCAATAATGCTGGATTACCGCGCTTGTGGATTAGTGGGAGAGCCGAGAGTTGTACATGTCGATGTCAAAAGCAGCAATAAACCGATTATCACGCCGTTAGCTGTTGATTTTGAAACCTTCCTTTGGGGGCTAATTGATGAAGATGAATGGTATGATGATGATTTAGAAGATGATGACGGTGAAGATTATGAAGATGACTGATATGCCGTCTTGTGTTTACTCATCACTGCTATTGAAATGGCTATGAAAAACTTTTAGAGAAAAATAACTGCTATTATTTTCAGAGCGCCACAATTTCCAAAATAAAAAAATCGTAATTAACAACAAAATGGCAACAAAAAAACCTTGCAATATGAAAGCAAAAACAATACAATAGGTGTCATCAAAGCATAATAGATTCAATCAAAAGTGAGAGGGAGCAAAGAGATGAATATATTTTGCTGTGCGAAACCATTGTGGCTTAGTGGAAGCTGGTTATGTACATTGCAAAAAGGCTGTATCAATTATATAGAAGCCGAAATCAATCGAGAGATTACTATTTACTTAGATTATCAGCCCCCAAACGTCATTAGTTTGTTAAAACATTTTTCAATGACTGAAAAAGACTGTCGTTTGTGGAGTTCCCCAGAAGGAGAAACAGTTTTATCAGCAAAAAGCAACGTTTGGGAACGTTTTTTACTTTATTTAAAGCCTTATCGTTGGTCATTAAAACAATTATGTGCGGATTTGGAGATTGTTTTTTTCAATATTGAACACAAACGCTTAATAAGACCGCAAATTTTACGAGAAGTGCCTGAAGATTTGCCTGTTTTTAGACGATTTGGTAATATGATTGAAACGATGAGTCATTATCCTTTTTGTCGAGAGCCGATTGCTTTATGGTACAATCAATTTACTGATCTTACAGAAGCTACTGCCTATGTAGTTGCTTTACAGAGCAAAGGCTACGAAATAATACTACATGTTTACGACGATGAAGAATATCACATCGCAAAACAAACGAACAGTGATTATATTTTGTATTGCTGATTAAATAATCTTGATTATCTTCGAAAGGATTGAAAAACAAGCACTTTCATGGATAGTCATATTATTGCGAATATGTGTCGTTTTTTATTTCTGCAACGTGAAAAAAGAAACATCGTTTTCTGTGCCTTTTGTGATGCAATATATAAATGATGAAATTTCAGCCGTTAATGATTAAAAATTGTGACCTTCAAAGGAAATCATACGCACTTTTATTATCACTCTGCACAAAATTTGTTTGACAATTTTATCAACTCTATGCTATAATTGAAAAAATTATTAAAACGTTGATGGAGAAAATATTTGCTCATTTGTTGCTTATAGAGAGCCGACGCTTGGTGGAAAACTCGGCAGGACAACGCAAAGAAGCCCCTCTGGAGTGCGTCTATGGAAAATTCAAAGTAGTATATAGCGCCGTCTTGCCTGCGTTAAAGGCAACCAAAGTGGATTTTTTAAGATAAAAATCAACTAGGGTGGTACCGCGAGAACTACTCTCGTCCCTATTTTAGGGGCGAGAGTTTTTTTATTTTAAAAAATAAGGAGTTGAAAAAAGTGGACAATCTCACCAAAGAATTATTGATTCTGCTGGAAAACAACAATCGTCTAACTACAGAACAAATTGGCAGTATGCTAAAAGCTTCGCCAGAAGAAATTGCTGAGCGTATTGATCAATTAGAAAAAGAACAAATTATTGTTCGCTACAATACCGTCATCAACTGGGAAAAAGCACAAGTTCATCGCCCGACAGCTTTGATCGAAGTTAATATTACCCCACAGAGAGGCTCTGGCTATGATAAAGTTGCTGAACGCATTTATCGTTTTCCGCAAGTCAAGTCATTATATCTTGTCAGCGGTACTTATGACTTGTGTGTGATCGTTGAAGGCGATACGATGCAGGAAATTAGCAACTTTGTTGCAGAACATCTCGCCTGCTTAGAAGAAGTTCGCGGCACCAAAACCAACTTTATCATGCGCAGTTATAAAAAAGACGGTGTTATCTTTAATGATAATACGACCGATAAAAGGCTGGTGATTTCCTTATGATGAACGCAGAAAAATATATGAACCAAACCGTTATTGATCTGCCGCCTTCTGGCATACGTAAATTTTTTGATCTTGCTAGTACAATGGAAGGCTGCATTTCTTTAGGCGTCGGCGAACCGGATTTTGTCACGCCATGGCACATTCGCGAAGCCTGCTTCTATTCTTTGGAAGAAGGTTATACCATGTATACCCCCAATTCTGGTATGCCAGAATTACGAGAAGCTATTTGCCAATATCTTCAAAAATACAATTTGCATTTTGATTGGGAAAAAGAAGTGTTGGTCACAGTGGGCGCTAGCGAAGGAATTGACGTGGCTTTGCGCACATTGATTTCATCTGGTGACGAGGTATTGATACCCGATCCTTCATATATTTCTTATGCGCCTATTACCACATTAGTTGGTGGCGTAGCAGTACCAGTCAATACGTATGAAAAAGATGAATTTCGTTTGACTGTGGCTGAATTAGAAAAAGTTGTTACGCCTAAGAGCAAAGTTTTGATTATGCCTTATCCCAACAATCCTACTGGAGGCATCATGGGCAAGGAAGATTTGGAAGCAGTAGCACAATTCGCTATTAAACATGATTTAATCGTGATTTCTGATGAAATTTACAGCGAATTAACCTATGATGCTGACCATCATTCTATCGGAGCATTGCCGAATATGAAAGAACGCACCATTGTCCTTAATGGTTTTTCCAAAGCCTTTGCTATGACCGGCTGGCGGGTAGGCTACGCTTGTGGGCCAGCGTCATTCATCGCACAAATGACCAAAATTCATCAATACACGACACTTTGTGCGCCCATTATGGGACAAATGGCAGCTTTAGAAGCATTAAAAAACGGTCGGCAGGAAATGGAAAAAATGATTGCTTCTTATAAGCAACGACGTAATTTAATCGTTGATGGTTTTCGTAAATTAGGATTTGACTGTTTTGAACCGAAAGGCGCATTTTATATCTTTCCTTCTATAAAATTTACCGGCTTAACTAGCGATGAATTTGTTGAACAACTGCTGATGAAAGAAAAAGTTGCTGTCGTTCCTGGTACAGCTTTCGGTCCTAGCGGTGAAGGCTTTATACGATGCAGTTATGCTGCTTCAGTGAATAATTTAAATGAAGCACTACGACGTATCGGACGTTTTTTGGAAAGTATTGGTAAAAATAAATAAATTTTAAATAAAACCCCAGTCAAAAAGCGAATGCGATCTATGACGGGGGTTTTTCTATAAGACGTCAAAGGATTCAAGATGGTAGAACATATTATATAACGTAATCAATCAAAGAATATCTTTTAATAAAATCATTTCAAAAAAGCTAAAGAGAGGATAAAATAAATGTCGAAAATATTTGATGAAAATCGTGGTATACAGCTTTTGAAAAAAGGACAGAAGGGAGTCATTCATGCTGTATTCAGTCGTTTGGGATTGATTGTGCTTCTGCTGGTATTTCAAGTTCTAGTACTGTTTAGTATTTTTCAGTGGTTTAAAGATTTTCTACCCCATATTATGGGCGGCACAGTGTTGTTTACTGCCTTTATAGTGCTAAACCTGCTCAACAGTCGTCTTGATCCTACTGCTAAAATTACTTGGTTGGTAGTCATCATGCTTTTACCGGTATTCGGCGCATTATTGTTTTGGTATACGCAAAATGATATTGGACATCGCGCTATAAAAGCTCGTTTTAACCAGTTGAATACGCAAACTTATGATAGCATTCCACAATCTGCTGAAACGCTAGCTTCTCTGGCAAAAGAAAATCCAGCAGTGGCTTCCTTAGCACGATATATTCGTCGTAGCGGCTGTTATCCAGTGTTCGATCATACAGCAGCAACTTATTTTCCTAGTGGCGAAGAGAAATGGACAGAAATGTTGCAGCAGTTAAAACAAGCTAAACATTTTATTTTTCTGGAATATTTCATTATTGATGAAGGTGTGATGTGGGGGAAAATTTTAGAGATCTTAGCTCAAAAGGCAGCAGAAGGCGTGGAAGTTCGAGTTATGTATGACGGGACTTGCGAATTTTCCACTTTGCCGCACGATTATCCCAAACGATTGTGTAGGTTGGGCATCAAATGCAAAATGTTTGCACCGATTACTCCCTTTGTTTCAACGCATTATAACTATCGGGATCACCGCAAAATTTTAGTAATTGACGGACATACCGCTTTTAACGGCGGCGTCAATCTGGCAGATGAATACATCAATCATATTGGCAAGCATGGACATTGGAAAGATACTGCTGTTATGCTCAAAGGAGAAGCGGTAAAAAATTTCACGCTGATGTTTTTGCAAATGTGGGGAATTGATGAAAAGGACTTAGCGTTTGATCATTTTTTATCCTATCCTGTTCTACCGCAAACAGGTGCTGGCGGCTATGTGTTGCCTTATGGCGATTGCCCTCTGGATGACAATCGCATAGGCGAACGGGTCTATATGGATATCTTAAATCGCGCTCAACAATATGTCCATATTATGTCGCCTTATTTGATTTTAGACAGAGAAATGGAAACAGCACTAAAATTTGCTGCTGAAAGAGGCGTAGATGTCAAACTAATTCTACCCGGTATTCCCGACAAGAAAGCTCCCTATTCTTTGGCAAAATCTCATTACGCCTCATTATTAGAGTCGGGAGTACAGATTTTTGAATATACACCCGGTTTTGTTCACGCTAAAGTATTTGTTAGCGACGATAGAGAAGCTGTTGTAGGAACAATCAATTTAGATTATCGTAGCCTTTACCATCATTTTGAATGTGCTACTTATCTGTATCAAGCAGACTGCCTACCTAAAATCGCAGCCGATTTTGATTATACATTAACAAAATGCCGTTTAGTAACACCAGAAACGATAAAAAAAGAAAAATGGACATTAAAAATAATGGGGTTCATTCTGAAAATTATTGCGCCGCTAATGTAAAATAATATGAACAATATAACATGGCGTAATTATTAAATCGCTCAAGGCGTGCTCTCTATCTTTTGGTTTTAAAATCAAGGAATGATTAGTTTCGCCGTTAATACCAGCAATAGCGGCGTCTTTGTCCTCTAATTTTTCAATAACGCAAGGAATATTACCATCAGAAACAGCATGAGGATGGATAGAAGCTTCTTTTGCCTCTTCTAGGAAAAAGCGATTGTTTATGATTAATAGCCGGTTTTTCTTCTTTTGGTTGCTTAGGCGTCAATATCATTAACGGTACTTTCTGGTTGGTAGCTGCTATTGCCATTGGACTTTTCGGCAGAAAACAGCTTTACAAAAATATTGACGCTATGAACTGCCATGATATGATATTGATGACAAGATTGACTAAAGTTTAATTTTCTAGTATACTTTATATTGTCGTTTAACAAGCTTTATAGAGAAAGGGGGGAGAAAAAATGAAAGAAACAACAAAAATTTTAATCAAAAATAGTATTCTTAACTGTGGCTTAACGACGGCTATTATCAATGGTATTATTTCTTATTTCACATTGCCATCGATGGAACAAATGATTAGCTCATCTTTGCGGATTAACTTTTTACTGGTTGCTTTGGGTTGCGGCGTAATTTGTCCGTTATTCGGCGGCTTGATTTTGAAAGGTGTTTTGGCTAAAAATGAGCAGTTAGATTTTGAACAAAAAGAAGATCATTTCATAGCAAGATTCATACCAAACAATTTAATGTTTGGAGCCATCGTCATTGGAATTTTGACAAGCATTATTTTATGGGTGATTCCTTATGGGATAATTTGGTTAATCGGCTTTACCACTACATTATCCCGAATAGTATGGATTATTCTTGTGGGATTTTATTCAGGCGTTGCTGCTAGTATCGCCGCTTATTTTGGAATGCTCAGAGTATATTTTGCTCAATCAAAAGAAACAATAGCGTAAAATGAATCTTCTATTTTGTGATTTTACTTTTGATTAGTAAAAGCAACTCGCTCAATAATAATATTTGGTTAAAAAATTTATGTAACATATGACGGTTCTGAACTAGAACTATACTGTTTCCAATGCCAAAAAATCGAGTATGGAACAGAACCAGAAATTTATCATTTGGCCAATGAATTTATGTTTAATGTTGATTTGATTACTTTGCAAAAATGGAACCAAATCAGAGAAATTTGCAGTTGAACACTGCTAAAATTTGTGAGATCTTAAGTTAGCATTTTCGCAAATTAGGACTTTTAGATAGCAAAGGTATTCATCGGGAAAGACACTGCCGATTTGATGATGGAAAATAACTTTTAATAAGGAAAGACCACTAAAGAGTAAAATAAAACTCTTTGGTTGGTCTTTTCTTTTTTTATTAGCAGTGAAGTGTTTATTATTTAAGATAAATACGCTATAATAAATGACGAAAACAAAAAGTCATGATTTTGATATTGATTAAGGAGTGGCCTAACATGCGGGAATATATTGAGCAGCATATTTTAAATAAAGTAGAAAAACCATTAAGGTACTTAGGTGATGAGCTTAATGTAGTGAAAAAAGATTGGGAATCGGTAAAACTACGCATGGTTTTTGCTTTTCCTGATGTTTATGAGATTGGTATGTCTCATTTAGGATTGAGCATTTTATATCATTTGACTAATGAACAAACCGATTATTTAATGGAGCGAGTTTTTGCGCCATGGAGCGATATGGAAGAACAGTTGCGAACACATCATTTGCCTCTTTACGCGCTGGAAAGTTTTCGACCAGTAAAAGATTTTGATGCGGTAGGTTTTACTTTGCAGTATGAAATGAGCTACACCAATATTCTCAATATGCTGGATTTGAGCGGCATTCCGCTGCGATACTGGGAAAGAAGCGATGACGATCCTTTGATTTTTGTTGGCGGACCTTGTGCCTATAATGCTGAACCATTGGCTGATTTTGTGGACGTCGTTATTTTAGGAGAAGGAGAAGAAGTCAATCTGGAATTTTATCATGCATTAGCAGAGCATTTGGCAAAACATGAAGGGTGTTGGCACAAAGACGAACTATTGAAAGAATTAGTTACTATCAAAGGGCTATATATTCCGCGATTCTATGATATGACTTACCATGACGATGGAACAATCGCAGCCATAACACCTAACCGAAAAGAAGCGCCGAAAGTATTGACTAAACGTTATTTGCAACAGATGGATCACGCTTATTTTCCACTTAAACCCATTGTCCCCTATCTTGATGTGGTTCATGATCGAGCAATGTTGGAAGTACAGCGAGGCTGTACGCGAGGTTGTCGCTTCTGCCAAGCCGGTATGCTCTACCGTCCAGTTCGTGAAAAAACACAAATGGAATTAACTCAGCAGGCGCTAGCAATATTGCAGCATACAGGACATAATGATTTGTCGCTGACTTCTTTGAGCACCAGTGATTATACAGGCATAGAGCCGCTGCTGAAAAATTTGGTAGCAACTTTAGCGGAAAAAAATATCAGCGTTTCCTTGCCGTCTTTGCGAGTAGATAATTTTTCATTAGGTTTGGCCAAAGTAGTTCAGGAAGTAAAACGTACCAGCTTGACCTTTGCACCGGAAGCTGGTACACAGCGTTTACGTGATGTGATCAACAAAGGCGTTTCAGAAGAAGATTTGGAACAAGTGGCCAAAATGGCATTTACTAATGGTTGGAGTAAATTGAAACTATATTTTATGATTGGTCTGCCGACGGAAACCGATGAAGATATTGCTGGTATTGCTAAACTGGCCTATAAAGTGTTAGCTATTGGCGACGCTATTCGCAAAGAACGAGGCAACAAAGGACAGCCGCCGCAAATAACTATCAGTGTGGCGGGATTTGTGCCCAAGCCTTTTACGCCTTTTCAATTTGAAGGACAAGTTACTGGTGAAGAATTACGCCGTCGTCAGCAGTATTTGCGTAGTTTGATCAATAATAAACGAATTACTTACAATTATCATGATTCGCAGGTAAGTTTTATTGAAGCTGTTTTTGCCAAAGGTGATCGCCGTTTAGGTAACGTACTCTATGGCGCGTGGCAAAAGGGCTGTAAATTTGACGGTTGGAGTGAATTTTTTGATCTCGATTGGTGGTTGGAAGCCTTTGAAGAAGCTGGTCTTGATCCTTGTTTTTACGCCCATCGCTCTATCGATTATGAAGAAACATTACCGTGGGATCATATCCACATTGGCGTGCGCAAGAGCTATCTCATTAACGAGCATCAAAAAGCATTAGCGGAAACAGTAACGCCAGATTGTCGACAAGGCTATTGTTCTATTTGCGGCGTTTGTCAAGATCTGGCGGCAAAGGTTGATTTGAAAGGAGGAGATGATGGTGCAAATCAGAATAAAATATGCTAAAACTAATGCCGGACGTTTTTTGTCTCATTTAGACCTCATGCGAGCATGGGAGCGATCTATTCGCCGCAGCGGTTTACCGTTGGCGTTCAGCCAAGGATTTAATCCTCATCCTAAAATCTCTTTCGGTTCAGCGCTTTCAGTAGGCGTAACCAGCAACGGTGAGTATATGGATATGGAATTGACCGAAGCTGTTGAACTCACTCAGTTGAAAGAGCGGCTGACGCAAAATTTGCCGCCAGCATTGATGCTTTTAGATGCGCAAGAAATTACCCAAAAAACAGAAGCGTTAATGGCAGTCATTGATCGTGCGCGTTATCAATTGAGCGCACAACTAACTGAAACAATTTCAGAGACACATTTGGCACAATTATTATCTGATTTTTGGGCACAAGATGTCATTAACGTATTGCGCTTTAAGAAAAACAGCAGAAACAAACGGGAAGTTAATATTCGACCGAGTATTTTTGCATTGACCGCCAAAATGGACGGCGATTGTTTACAGCTGGAAATGTTGGTACAGACTGGCAGTACAGGCAACGTACGTCCAGACGAAGTAGTTTTAGGATTGATGTCGGTAGGATTGCCGATTGTTAATGAAATTATGACCATTCATCGTGAAGGGCTATATGTAGCAAAGGATAACGATTTGGTTTCACCTTTTGTATTTTGTTAGTTGTCAATTGATTCCAGAATAAAGGGAAGGTGGCTTATGGCCAAAGAAATTGTTGTGCAGCACCACTGGGAAGAAACAGTTATAGCCGTTTTCGACGATGGTGTTTTAATAGAACTCTATAACGAACGGGCTGATGGCAAGCGTTTGTGTGGTAGTATTTTTAAAGGCGTAGTCAAAGACGTGTTGCCCGGTATGCAAGCGGCTTTTGTAGATATTGGTTTAGAAAAAAATGCTTTTCTATATGTTGACGATGCTATAGACGCGCACTATGATCAAGATATTGTACCCAATATTAGTCATTTGGTTAAAAGCGGACAAGAAATTTTGGTTCAAGTGACAAAAGAAGCCAACAGTTTAAAAGGCGTACGCGTTAGTCGGCGTTTGTCCTTAGCTGGTCGTTACGCTGTTTTGATGATTGATGATCCTCATATTGGTGTTTCACGTAAAATCACTGACGAAATCAAGCGAGAAGAACTGCTTCATCTTGCTGAAAAAATTTCTGCTGATTCTCCCCATGGGATAATCATACGAACTATAGCCAAAAACGTCGAAGCAGAACAAATAGCGACGGATTTAGCCAAACTTCAGGAGGATTGGACGCAGCTGGAACGAAAGAGCCATAAAATAACAGCGCCAGCGTTGGTATATCATGACTTCAGTGTTATTAACTGTATTGTACGAGATTTGCTGGAACAAGATGTCAGCCGTATTGTGGTTAATGATTATCAGGTGTATGAAGAATTGCGAGAGTTTTTTCGGGAAAATAACGTGAATTATCCTTTGCGTTTATTGGAAGACGACCAGTTAAAGGCGCAGTACAATTTAACAGCAGAAATTGAGCGAGCATTAAAACGTCGCGTCTGGCTAAAAAACGGTGGTTTTTTAGTTATTGACCAGACTGAAGCGATGACGGTTATTGATGTCAATACCGGTAAATTTGTCGGTAAAAATAATTTGCAGGAAACCATTGTACAAATGAATTGCGAAGCTGCTATAGAAATTGCTCGTCAACTTCAGTTGCGCAGCATTGGCGGCATCATTATTGTTGACTTTATTGATATGCAGCGAGAAGCTGATAAAGCGCTAATTTTAGCCAAATTGGACGAAGCTCTCAAAAAAGGAAAAGTGAAGAGCACCATTCAAGGCTTGACACAACTAGGGCTGGTAGAGATTACCCGCAAAAAAACTCGTTCCCCACTATCAGGTATTTATGAACAAGAGTGTCCTTACTGTCATGGCAAAGGACGTTTACTTTCTGAAGAAACATTGGTATTAAAAATTGTTGCCAATTTGCGGGAAATTGCCGAGCGCAGCGAAGCCGCTACCATAGCAGTCAGTTGCCATCCGCAGATAGCTTCAGAGTTAATTGGCGAAAATGGGCAAAGTTTAACCGTTTTGGAGCAGCGCTTAGGGAAACGTATTATTGTTACTGGCAACAGCCAACTATCGTGGCAGGAATATAAGATTCAAGCAGTACATCAAATGGCTGCTGAAGCTGAACTCAAATTGCCTGTGGAATCAGGCGAGATTTTGCGCATAAAAGTGCAAGATGTGCATCAAATTCAAGAACAAGACGGTATTGGGCGTATTGGCGGCTATGTGATTCGGATTGAGCATGGCGCCGCCTATTTGGAACAGGAAGTTTTGGTCGAGATTGAAAAAGTTTTTGCCACTTACGCTAAAGCGAAAATTATTTCTTAATCTCACTTTAGAAAGAAGGCGGTGAAATTGCGAATTTTTGCTTTAAGCGATTTACATTTATCTTTTGATAAACAAGGCAATTCCTACAAACCAATGGGTATTTTTGGGGCGCATTGGGAAGCGCACAGCCGCAAAATAGCGGAAAATTGGCGACGTATCGTAGCACCAAACGATATTGTACTTTTGCCCGGCGATCTTTCATGGGCTATGACACTGCAAGAAGCCGAAGGCGATCTGGCGTACCTTCATCAATTACCGGGACGTAAAATTATTATTCGTGGCAACCATGAATTATGGTGGAATAGTATTACCCAAGTACGTCGGGCATTGCCGCCAAGTATCAGCGCTATTCAAAATGATCATATTTTGTTGAGCGATGATGTGGCTGTTTGCGGTACCAGAGGCTGGCAATGTCCAGAAGAAAATTTCACTGATGCGCAAAATGCTAAAATTTTCGCTCGTGAAATCGGTCGTCTGCAAATGTCTTTAGCAAGCGTGCCTAAAACGGTTGCAACAATTATCGTTATGCTTCATTTTCCACCAGTCAACTATCGACAAGAAATGAGTCCTTTTGTCAAGCTAATGCAGGATTATGAAGTTTGTCACTGTATTTATGGTCATTTGCATGCGAAAACGGTTGATGAAAATTATCTTATGGGCAGAAAATGGGGTATAAATTTTCATTTGGTTAGTGCAGATTACTTGCATTTTAGCCCAAAATGTATCTATAATAAATCATAAATTTGAAAAGGAGTGTTATTGATGGAGAAAAAAATTATTCATACCAATCAAGCCCCACAGGCTATCGGGCCTTATTCTCAAGCGGTTTTATGTTCTGGGCAGATGCTGTTTATTTCAGGGCAAATTCCTGTTGTTCCGGCAACGGGAGAAATTGTTAGCGATGAGGTAGCTGCTCAAATTAAGCAATGCATGGAAAATGTCAAAGCAATTTTGGCAGAAGCAGGCGCTACATTTGATAATGTGGTTAAAACGTCTATTTTTATCAAAAATATGAACGATTTCTCTGTAATCAACGAAATCTATGGTTCTTATTTTAAATCTGAACCACCGGCTAGAGCTTGTGTAGAAGTCGCCAGACTGCCCAAAGACGTTTTGGTAGAAGTAGAAGCTATTGCGGTAATTTAAACGATGAAAAGGTGACGGCGCTCAAGCTGCCCTCACCTTTTTTGTATGATGTTATTGAGGTAAAACAACATCGTTACTGGTCATCAGGGGGATAAAATTATGCTCTTCAGTAAAAAAGCCTAACTGAACCGTAACGGTGCTGCCGGGCGCATCGACAAATAACGTTAAGCGCTCATCTGCTAGGCGAATGGGATAATCTTTGTAAATATGCCGTCCGCCACCGATATAAGTCATCCGCAGCATAGCTTTATCCAAATCCACATTTTCTTGATGATAACTGTTGAGTTGCTCTTGATAAAAAGCATGATTCAATTTCCAGCTAATCAGCAGTTCATGAGGTGATCTGGCTTCAAGCAGCAAAAGATTTTCAAAATAGGGCAGCTCTTTACCACTTAAACGCTCAATCGTATTATCGGTAATATTGCCATCAATACGTGGCATTTCATCAGGAATAACTTTTTTTAAGCCGGCAAAATTTTCACCAGGCAAACGACTAATGAACTGTGCTAATAGAAGAAAAACAACGGCAAAACCGATAACCCAAAAAATCCACATGGTCAAAACCTCCTTGATGGTTGATTCGTCCTTAGTATATGTCAACGGCAACTTTTTACCATGACAAAATTTGTTAATTTTAATGCTTGAGCATAGAAGAGGTGAATGACGATAACGAAAAATTTTAATAAAGTCCATCTGATAGAAGCATTAGTACTCATCAGCGTCTTAGGACAGCTTTGTCAATGGATTTATCGTTTGATTCTGATGATGTGTCCTTCTCTATCATCAACGACTCCGAATAATCAGTTGTTCTTGTATGCGCTTGTGCAAAATCTGACGATATTAGTAATGGTTTTGCTTTTTCTGAAAGCACATCGATTGCCTTTAACGTTATTGGGTTTGAAAAAGCCTATACAATCTCGATGGATACAGTGGGCGTTTGTTCATGGCATAGGTTTATTTGGTATAATGATGGCGTTGTCAATACTGACAGAACTTCTGTTGCCCAATAAAGTATCCGCACAACCAATCACAGCAATTATTGTAAACGCCGAAGGTTTTTGGAAAAAGCTCATTCCCTTTTTGGTTACGGGTATTTTGGCACCTATTGGCGAAGAAATTTTATTTCGCGGTTTTTTATTTGGCACACTACGAGCAAATATAGGCGAAAAAGCTGGTGTAATAGTGACATCGCTGCTTTTTGGCGCATTGCATCATGATCTCTGGCGAATGATTCCTCTAACTTTAGGAGGATTTTGGCTTAATTTATTGTCATTAAGAACACAATCACTTTATCCGGCAATAATTGCACACAGTTTGTGGAATTGCTGTATGGTGATAATAATTTATATCATATAGGAGGCAAATTTATGGTTGTTGTTGATTCGGAGCATATTGTTACGATTACAGGCATTTCCCATCAAGGAGCTGGCATTGCTCGTATAAATAATTTAGTGGTTTTTGTTGCTAAAGCGCTTTTGGGAGAAGTAGTGCGCATACGCTTGACAGAGATTAAAAAAAATTTAGCCAAAGGAGAACTGCTGGAAATTATTACACCGCAAAAGGAACGCATCGCGTCGCTCTGTGCGTTTAGTGAAATTTGCGGTGGTTGTGAATTGCAACATGCCAGCTATTCGTATCAATTGGACGCTAAAAGACAAATCGTTGCTGAGGCTTTTCAGCGGTTAGCCAAAATTGATGTGCCTGTTGCGCCGGTTATCGGTATGGAAACGCCGTGGCGCTATCGCAATAAAGGGGTTTTTCATGCCGATTATCAGGCAGGCAAAGTAGTGTTGGGATTTTATCAGCAAGGTAGCCACCAATGTCATTCAGCATCTCAATGTCTGCTTTTTTCTGAAGAAGTCAATCGATTGGTGAGTTATTTAGAAAAAGGTTTGCAGCAATACAGTCCCGCTCATTATGTGCAGAAAATAATGATTCGTCAAAGTTCTTTTAACGGCGAAATGATGCTCGTTTTTGTTACCAAAGACAACTCTTGGCGCTTAACGGAATTAGTGAAAAATATTATTACCGATTTTCCTCAAGTAATCAGCATTTATCATAATATCAATACCAATCCTAAATTGATGCTAGGTAAAATTTTTCATCACATTAGCGGGCGTGAAAAATTGCATGATACGATTGGTGATTTTCACTTTCAGCTGTCGCCACAATCTTTTTTTCAAGTAAATAATCAACAGACACAACGTTTATATCAAAAAGCGTTGGAATTGGCGCAATTAACGGGAACTGAGCAAGTTGTTGATGCTTATTGCGGCATTGGCACTATTTCGCTTTATTTAGCACAGCAGACGCTGATGGTATATGGTGTAGAATCAGTTTCGCAAGCTGTTAAAGATGCACAACAAAATGCTCATGACAATCATATCGCGAATTGTCAATTTATTACCGCCAAAGCGGAAGATTGGCTGCCTAAATGGCTTGCTAAAAATCATCATGCCGATGTCATTGTCGTTGATCCTCCCCGCAAAGGTTGTGATAGTCAAATGTTGCATGCACTTGCTAATAGCGCCGCTGAAAAAATTGTTTATATTTCCTGTGAGCCCAGCACACTGGCTCGCGATGTTCGTTATCTACAAGAAAATGGTTATCAAGTGCAATGTGTCCAACCGGTTGATCTATTTAGTTGGAGTTGGCATGTGGAGACTGTATGTTTATTATCCAAACTAAGTGCGCAGCAACATATTGAGGTGGCGCTTTAGATGAACGAGAAGTATAAGAAACCTATTTCTTTTCGTGAAAAGGGATATATAATAAAATCAACAAGAAATCGGAATTGATGAGGTAAGAAAATGAAAAATCCATGGGAAGGTATTCATTAACTGATTATGAAAATCATATGAGCCTTGATTCTATTATGCAGTTGCAGGTTATGAATGAAATGATGAAGAAGCAATTTGCTGCTTATTCTGTTTCCAGTATAATGATATTGGGTATTGCAAGTGTAATGGTCTTGAACATATTCAGAAAGACAAATTTGAAAGAATATATGGCGTTGACATCAATTCTTCCTATTGCAGACGGTTATTCAAAGGTATCCAGAATTGGGCGGTTCTTTGAAATGCTTGTGTATCAATTTGATAAATGAAGTGGATAAACTGCCGAAAGCAGACATGGTTATTGCAAATTTGTTGATTAAATATATTGGATATGAGTGTTTGCAGAAAGCAATCCAACAGATAAATCCAAAATATGTTTCATGTATTATTCAAATCAATATAGAGGATAATTGGTGTCAGATTCTCCCTATCTTCATGTTTTTGATGATTTAGAGCAGGTACATCATCAGATAGAGGCACACATTTTAGAGAACGCAATGCTTGAAATTGGCTATCATTCAATTAAAACTTTGGAACACTTCTGCCTAATGAGAAAAAACTGGTACAGATAGATTTTGAAAGATAGTTTCAAGTTAGCACAATTGCAGCAACCTCTAAAACCGAATAACCATTACCCCTAACAGGAAGCACGCAGAAACAGGAAATCAAGAAAAGGTTTCCTATTTTTTGCGTTCATTTTTAGCATTTTGAAAAATCGTCAGTATTATGCCATGCAGAGGGAAATAAAAAGAATTGCCCCCCCTTTGGCAAATCCGCAAGTTATCCGTGAAAAATAAGCAAAGAAAATTACCGTTCATTTTTATGCTTAGCTTTTTATTGTTTTACCCTGCAAAAGTTATGCGCGACCATTGCAACAAAAAAAGAGCTGCGCAATGTCTGCCGCAGCTCTTTTTTATCCTATTTTTGCAATGCAAAATTTTTTATCATAAATCCCCTCAAAACCACGTTGTTCTTCACGCTTTTAACCCTGTTTTCGCAATTTAATTCACTTCAGTTACCATTGATTTTTACTTTTGACGGGAATTTTTGATTGCAACATTTCTTATCAAAAAAATTTACGGCATCAGTTCAATTCGTTTTCATTTTCCTGTTGAGAAGTTAAACGAATTTCTTTTTCATAGTAGCGCATAATTTCTTTGTCTTCTTCCGGCATCTTGAAACGCACTTCTTCTAAACAATATTTGATCAAAGATAACTTATCATTTTGTATAGCAAAGAAGGAAGATTTAGGAAAGAAAGAGTTGTTTTGCTTAATTTCTTTACGCGTTGTAGCGTCATCAAGAACGTCTTTCCATGAAATTTTACGATTGTGCCAAAATAGATCCAAATCTACCATGCGATCGCCACTTTGACTGTATTCCAAACCAATAAGCAACTTCTTTAACGCTAGCGGCTCAAGAAAAGTTAGCAACCGAATGCGGTAAGTTCCCACGGGCTCTTTAAAAATTGACGTTTCCCGATTCCATGCTTCTGTCACAATATACCCTAAATTTAATGATTTGATAGCTTGCAGTAAACGATCATACTGCAAATCATAAGCTTCATAGCGATCAAACACTCTTAAGTCCACCATATGCCATTCGTCAGGCATAAAAGCTTTTGCTAAATAACGAGGCGCATGAATTTTGAGTTTCGCCAAAAGCGATTGATATTCTCTATCAATTATCAAAGCTTCTTCATAAAATAACTGTCGATCACTGCTGTCGTCCTTGAGAAAAATGACAATAACGCCACTTTCCTGCGGCGCTTGAAACAAATCAGTCGTTTTGAAACTTTTGGCAGGCAACTCTTTTTTAATTTTAGCAATGACCGCCGCCATATCGCCGCCTAAACCATTAAAAATAATTAACGGCGGCAAAGTCGCAATATCCGTAATCAAACGCTGATCGCTACGCGTAATCAGCTGACTCATGATTTCTTCTGGTCGTTGTTCAAAAGCGTAAAGCTGTGCCGTTTGTTCGTCGTTATTTTCTTTGATATGCATAATAGAGAGCGTTTTATCCGCTTGTTTCCACACGCCGATTTCTTTTAGCGGATGAGGATTAAACTGTAATTCTAACTGGGCTACAAAAGCCGCTCTGCTGTTGGTATTAACAGTAATAATACCGGGACCGGTTGAAATAAGTGTTAACATAAAATGTCACCTCATTGATAATATGGCTATTTATTCCTTATATTTAGTATAACACAAAAGAAACGAAACGCATAGTATTTCTTAGAAAAATTGTCAATGGCTTACGTACAAGCGCATTTCTAAAAATATTGGATGCGTTTTAATAACCATAAAAATTTCTCGCCAAAAGAAGCGCGATGCAATAGATACTGGTGAGAATTATTCTTTAATCGTAATTGCTCGCCCTTGTCGGACAAGATGATTTGACAAAAAACTTTTCGTTGCACGCCAGGTTTCTTGATTAGCCAATAATGCCGCGATTTGGTTTCAATGATTTGACAGCGAACAGTTTTCGCCCATGAGTCATATTCATCATAATAGAAACAATCTATATTTTCGGCAGAAATATTGAGGTAACATACCGCTGATGAGAAAGGGTTTTCCATCAGCCATAAATCATAACAAGACGGCGCTTTCTCTGACATGTAAATAATTCCCAAAACACCGATGACTATCAGCCAAAAACCTTGGCAAAAACGATAACGGCGCATTTGCCTTCAATCCTTGGCATGCAGGATTGGGTTTTCCGCCAAAATTTTGTATAGCCAACGCTCAGAATATTGATATTTAAGCGCCAATTCTCGAATATTACTTCCTGTATATTCGGCGTTAATTTGATCTTTGATATAATTTTTTGAATAAAGCGTCATCGGAAATGTGATTTGCAATCCGCGATAAGTTTGAAAAAACTGCAAAGCAATGTCCACGCCGAATTCTTCGGCAATGCTGCGGTAAATTCCATTAAGCTGTTCGGGCGCTATTTTTTCTACATTCATTAGTATCACCTTTTTTATTGATTGTTTGCTGTATCGAAATGGTGCGCTGTAGCTACTATAGCGATTTTATGCCGTCTTGTCATCTGTTTTATTCAATGAATTTTACAAAAAATAATTCACAACAGGCCAGTAGTAAAAAGGTTTGTGGCATTGATAAATAGACAATGGTGTAAAATAATAGTCGTTGGGGTATAAGGATAGCAGACAAAAAAGGAGCCGATGAAAAAAATGATTGATCAATTTTTATGGCGCAAAGCAATGATGCATCGGTTATTACTGATCGCTTCGGTAGTATGCGGCGTATTAACGGCAAGTATTGTTTTACTGCAATCCTATATATTAGCTGATATTGTGTACCGCGTTTTTTGGCAAGAAGCGCTTTTGACAGAACTTTGGCAGTCTTTGTGGATATTGTTGGTGCTAATGACCCTACGAGCAGTCTTAAGTTATATTGAGCAAAGATTATCTTTAGCATTAGCTTGGCGAGTACAAGAATCGTTGCGCAAAGCACTTTTGGATAAAATTGCTCGTTTAGGACCAGTGAAAATGAATCAAACGCTCAGCGGCAAAGTCGTTAATTTGCTTACTGAAGGCATAGCGCAATTGGAAAATTATTTTAGCGATTATTTGCCTCAACTATTAAAAGCTACGTTGATTCCCGCTTTATTCTTGCTTTTTATTTTTCCACTGGATTGGATCAGCGGAGTGATTTTGTTAGTTACAGCACCGCTGATTCCGTTTTTTATGATGCTGATTGGCAAATGGACAGAAAACGTCAGCCGTCGTCAATGGCGAGTATTAAGCTTGTTAAGCGGCTATCTGGCCGATGTTTTATCGGGATTACGCGCTCTAAAATTATTGAATCGCAGCCAAAAGCAAGGCGAAAAAATCGCGCAAGTCAGTGAAGAATTTCGTCTGGTCACCTTATCGGTGATGCGCTGGGCGTTTATTTCCTCTTTAGCGCTAGAATTATTGACGACGCTTAGTATTGCCGTTGTATCGGTTGGTTTAGGATTACGTTTGGTGGAAGGATTGTTAGACTTCCGCATTGCATTTTTTCTGCTGTTGTTAGCGCCAGAATTTTATGCGCCGTTAAGAGCCTTGGGCGGTTTTTTTCATACCAGTTTGAACGGTGTAGCTGCCGCTAAAGATATAGCAGAATTTCTGCTGTTGTCAGAAGATGTTCACCTTTCGCCGTCAGTAAAAGCTGCCGATTTGACCATTGAATTGCAAAATGTCGCTTACCGTTATCATAATGACGCGCCAGTAGCTTTAGCAGACATCAACCTTCGTTTTGAAGCAGGTGAAAAAATCGGTGTCGTTGGTCCTTCGGGCAGCGGTAAAAGTACGTTACTCAATCTTTTAGCCGGTTTTATTGCTCCGAGTCAAGGTCAATTATTGATTGGCGGCGTTGACAGCAGTCAGCTTGACTGGTCTACACTGCGTCAGCAAACGACCATTATTAGCCAAAATCCTTATTTATTTTCAGCAACGCTGGCAGAAAATGTTTTGTTTGATACATCATGCACAGAAAACGAGATTCAGGAAATCATAGAAAAACTAGGATTGACCTCTTTATTAGCACAACTTCCGCAAGGTTTAGCGACAAAAGTTGGACAAGGCGGGCGCGAACTCTCCGGCGGTCAACGACAGCTGGTAATGATGGTTAGAGCGTTCTTACAGAATCCCTCGCTAATTTTGATGGATGAAGCTACTGCCAATCTGGACGTTTTAACGGAACAGCAAATTCAACAAGTATTGCCTTCGTTTTTAGCCCATAAAGGTGCCGTTATCGTTGCTCATCGACTGAGCACTATCAAGCAAATGGATCGCATTATTGTTCTTGATCAAGGCAAAATTGTGGCTAGCGGCACGCATGAACAGCTTTTAGTTCAATCAAGTCTTTATCAACAACTCATACGGGAGGCGCAAAATTGAAAAAAGATCGTCATACATTAAAAGAAATGGCGGCGCTTTTACAACCGTTTTGGGCGCTGATCATTGGCGCTGGTTTTCTCGGCGCTGGCACTGTTTTAAGTAATGTGGGGCTTTTGGGTACCTCGGCAGTTTTGATTTCACAAGCCGCCTTAGCGCCACCTATTTTAGATTTGATGGTGCTGATTGTTGCTGTGCGGTTTTTTGGTATTGCGCGGGCTGTGCTGCGGTATGTTGAACGCTACGTTACTCACGATATTACTTTGCGTATTTTGAGTCGCTTGCGGGTAAAACTTTATCAAAGTATCGAGCCCAAAAATCCCCAAGATTTAACCGGCTTAGCAGACAGCGCGTTGCTTAGCCGCTTGACCAACGACATAGCAACGCTAGAATTTTTTTATTTAAAGGCAGTTGCGGCGCCATTAGTCGCCGTCATTGTCGCTTTGTTCAGCGGCGCTTTTTTATGGCGCTTTAGTCCCGCCTCGTCAATCATTCTTTGGTCGCTGCTGTTATTAGGCGGCGTTATTGGACCCTTAATCGTCGATAGACAAAGCCGCGAAGCCAACCGAAGATTTTTGCATAATAAAGAAGTGGCGCAAATCGAATTATCAGATTATATCAAAGGCATCGGCTCTTTGCTAGGCAATCAAGGGTATGAACAGTTTCGACAAGCAATCAATCAGCATCAGCAAGATTTAGCCAACGATTGGCGACATATCACTCTTTGGCAGCGTTTGGGCAACGTCGGTTTGAATTATTTAAGCTATATAGCGTTATGGCTTTCTCTGGTGGCGGTCATTATTGCTGTTAATAGGCAGACGCTTTCCGGCGTCTATGCGGCTATGGTTATTTTGGTGGTATGGGCTAGTTTTGAAGCCGTTGTTTTGTTGCCGCAAGCCTTTGTACAAATCAAACAATCTCAAATTGCTGGTGAGCGCGTTTTTGCATTGACAACTACAGAAAAAACAGCTACTCATATTGCTCGATTAGTAACGCCGTCGAAACCGGATATCATCTTTAACAAAGTTTCTTTTAGCTATGACCAAAATACGCCGCTGTATCAAAATCTTAATCTGCAAATTCCTTATGGACAAAAAGTTGCTGTTATTGGTTCTTCGGGCAGTGGCAAAAGTACGCTGATCAATTTACTGGCTAAGTTTTATACGCCTGACAGCGGACACATTATTTTGGGCGGCTGCGATTTGCAACAACTGACTGAATCAAGCGTGCGCAAAAGTATCGCTGTGCTCGATCAGCAAAGTTATCTTTTTAATGCTACCCTTCGTGAAAATCTACTGTTGGCAAAAAGCGATGCTGACGATAAGCAATTGTGGCAGGCGCTGGAATTGGCGCAGCTAAAAGAATTTGTGCAAAGCCTGCCTGAGGGATTAGCGACTTATGTGGGTGAAAACGGTTTCAAACTTTCCGGCGGTCAACGGCAGCGTGTGGCATTGGCAAGAATTTTTTTGCAAGAAAGCGACATCATTATTTTGGACGAAGCCACACAAAGTTTGGATAATTTAACTGGTCATAAGCTAATGGCAATGATTGACTCTTGGCGGCAAGGGCGAACAGTAATCAACATTACACACTGGCTTAAGCATATGGATCAATATGATCAAATTATAGTGTTTGAACAAGGGCATGTCGTTCAATGCGGCACAGAAGCGACATTGTTGTCACAAGAAGGACTTTATCGCCAAATGTATCAAATAGAAAAAACACAAATTTTTTAAGGAGGCGATTGTTATTTTTACAATTACAGAAAAAAATGGTTTGACCATCTTGCAAGTCCCTCAATTTTTGCAAACTGGTTTGACGGCGCATGGTTTTAGCACGCGGCTGGGCGGCGTCAGCCAAGGGGAATTTGCTGGCTTGAATTTGGGCTTATACAATGGTGACGAGGAACAGGCAGTTCAAGAAAACAGACGACAGTTTTTGTCTTGTTTCTCTTGTCAACCATCTTCGGCAGTCAGTCCTCAGCAAGTACATCAAACCGAAATTTCCGTTGTAACTCAAGCGGACGGCGGCAAAGGCGTTCTTTCTGCTGAAACTGCCCTAAAAAATGTTGACGGACTGATCACTAATGAAAAGAATATCGGGCTTTTGCTATGTTTTGCCGATTGTACGCCGCTATTTTTTTGGGATCCTGTAGAAAAAGTTATTGCCTTAGCTCATGCCGGCTGGAAAGGCACCGCAGCTGCTATTGGCGCTAAAACGGTAACTAAAATGCAAAGGCTATACCATTCGCAGCCAGAAAATATTTTAGCCGCTATTGGACCTTCCATTGGTCCCTGTCATTATGAAGTTGATCATACTGTAGCAGAACAATTTCGCCGATCTTTTGCCTTCAGCGACGACGTTTTGACTGCCAAAAATAACGGAAAATATTGGTTGGATCTTTGGCAAGCCAATCGACAGCAATTATTATCTTGTGGTTTAACGGCAGAACATATCACTGTCAGCGATTATTGTACCGCCTGCTACCAAGAATTATTTTATTCTTATCGCGCTAGTGGCGGCAAAACTGGACGCATGGCAGCTTTTATGATGATAACGCCTTAAAAAATTTTGTCGGTGATAAAATTTACTATTATCTTACAGCTTTTTGTGCTATAATAACAATCAATAAAAGAAATATGATTCTGATAAGGGAAGGTGAACGTCATGTTAGCTAAAGAAATTATGATCAAAGACGTTATTTCAGTCAAAGGAGAAGATACATTAGATGCAGTCGCTCGTTTGTTTGTCGAAAGAAATATCAGCGGCGCGCCGGTAGTTGATGATGATAACAAAATTATTGGCGTTATCAGCGAAGGCGATCTCGTTTTCCAGCAAAAACCAGTAACGCCGCCTATCTTTATCAATATTTTCGACGGTATTTTGCAGTTAGACCGCAAAGATTTTTGGGAAGAAATCAGCAAAATGGCGGCGTATAAAGTCGATCAACTGATGAATAAACATGTGATCAGCGCTCATGAAGACGCTTCTATCAACGATATTGCCTCACTAATGATTAACAAAAAAGTTAATCGTATTCCTATTGTTGACGCCGATAATCATTTAGTGGGGATTATTACCCGCCAAGATATTATTCGCAACGTTTATCTATAAAGGGGACAGCATGATATCATCAGTCAAAGAAGAAATTAGGGCTTATGGCCGCTCTATTGGTTTGGATTGCATTGGTTTTGCCAATCGTTGGACATTGGCGGCGCAAGATGATCGCTATGAAGTTTACCGCGCCTTGGGCTATTCGTCGGGCTTTGAAGAAAAGGAGCAACAAAAACGCAACGACCCGCAATTAAGCCTTAATAACTGTCAAACGGTAATTGCTGCCGCAATAGCCTATCCGCATCAAGAGCGGGAAAAAATTGCCAAGCAAGACAGAGGACGTTTTGCTTACGCTTCTTGGGGGCGGGATTACCATCGCGTCATGAGCGAAAAGCTGTGTCTTCTCGGCGAATTTTGCCGACATCTTTGGTCTGATTGTCATTATCAAGTTATGGTCGATACCGGCAGCCTTTCGGACAGAGGGGCTGCTTTTTGCGCCGGTTTGGGTTGGATTGGACGTAATAGTAACTTGATCAATCAAGAATTGGGTTCATTTATCTATTTAGGCGAACTTTTACTAGACGTCACCCTTGATGATGATGATAAAATCGCTGATGGTTGCGGGGATTGCCGTCTCTGTGTCGAAGCGTGTCCTTTAGGCGCTATTGACAGCGAACGTCGCATGGTCGACGCTCGTAAATGTCTTGCCTATAGTACGTTGAATAAGGCAATACTTTCTGAAGAAGTCATGACGGCTATTGGACAAAGCGGAACAATCTACGGTTGCGATATTTGCCAATCGGTTTGTCCCTATAATCAGCAAAGCCGACAGTATCCCGAAGAATTATGGGGCGATGTTGAGATGAGAAATCCTTATCTGCCGTTTTTGTTATCACTAAGTAACAAAGAATTTCAAAAATATTATGGTCATCTTTCCGGTGCATGGCGTGGCGCAACAGTAATCAAACGCAATAGCGTTTTGGTATTAGGTGCGCAAAAAAACGAACATAATCGCGCAATGTTAACGAAAATCTTGACCAACGAAGGCAGCGAAAGTCTCAAAACCGCTGGGCGCTGGGCATTGGCACAATTTGATAAAACATCGTCCGACATCACTCACAAAGAATAACAACGCCAAAATTCGTTAAGCCAAAAGGGAAGCCGAATAAACGAGATAAAAAAGCTTTGCTCAAGAGCAAATTTCCTAATGAACGGTTATCTGATAACATATATTATATAAAAATAAGTGCGTAAGTTTTCTATCCGTAAACTTACGCACTTATTTTTATTGCTACTGTATTTCGATTTTCTGTACAGTTTCTTTATTTTTTATTCTTCGCAAGTGTCGCAACGAATTTCAGCTATCAATTCACCAGCAATTACTTGTGTTCCTTCTTTGATGTAGATTTTCTTGACTGTACCAGAAATTGTGCTCAAGACGTTAGTTTCCATTTTCATGGCTTCCAAAACGGCGATAGGTTGATTAGCTTCTACATAATCCCCTTCTTTAACTAACAATTTGATCAAAGTACCGGGAATATTAGCGCCGATTTCGCCAGGATTTTCTACATCGGCAATGATTTTACTGGTGGTGGCTTTCACTTTATTAGCCGCTTTATCCAAAATACGAATACTACGGCGATTGCCGTTGACTTCAAAGACTACTTCACGATATCCTTCATCGTCAGCTTCGCGAATTTCGATAAGTTTGACGACAACAATACGTCCTTCTGCTAAAGTAATTTCTGATGTCTCGCCAATAGCTAAACCATGAAAGAAAATATCGCTGCCCATATAACGGAAGTTGCAGTTATTTTTCAATTCAGTACGATAATCATCGTATACTTTTGGATACATAGCATAACTCAAAATTTGCTCCATCGTGGCATCCATACCAAATTCATCTGATAAATGTTGTTTAATAGCATCGAAATCTTCTGGCGGCAGTAGATCGCCGGGCGGGCAAGTAATGGGTTGTTTATTTTTTAGTACCACTTTTTGCAATTCCGGTGGAAAGCCGCCTTCTGGCTGACCCATCATGCCTTCAAAATAGGAAACGATAGAATCGGGAAAGTCGATGTCCTTTCCTTTTTCCAAAATATTTTCCGGCGTCAAATCGTTCTGTACCATGAAAATAGCCATATCGCCTACTGCTTTAGAAGACGGTGTTACTTTGACAATATCGCCCAACATAGTATTGACGGTTTTAAACATTTCTTTCACATCTTCAAAGCGATGACCTAAACCGAAACTTTCAACCTGCGGCTTGAGATTGGAATATTGACCGCCGGGAATTTCGTATTTATAAATTTCAGCCGTGCCAAATTTGAGTCCTGATTCAAATTTTTCATAAACTGGCCGTACAGTATCCCAGTAATCGGAAATCTTTTGCAAATCATCTCCGCAAAGTTCTGTATCACGTTCGGTATTGACCAAAGCAGCCACTACGGAATTGAGCGCTGGTTGACTGGTCAAGCCTGCCATACTATTGAAAGCCGTATCAACAATATCCACACCTGCCGCTGCGGCGTTCAACAAAGTGGCTACGCCGTTACCGCTGGTATCATGGGTATGAAGATGAATAGGAATAGAAATTTCGTTTTTAAGCGCTGTAATCAATTTAGTTGCCGCCGCTGGTTTTAACAAGGCAGACATATCTTTGATTCCCAGCATATGCGCGCCGCGTTTTTCCAATTCCTTTGCCATTTTGACATAATAATTCAGCGAGTATTTATCTCGTTTTTCGTCCATAATATCGCCGGTATAACAAATGCAGGCTTCACAAACTTTGTTTTGGTTCAACGTTTCATCAATAGCGACTTCCATGCCTCTAACCCAGTTTAGCGAATCAAAGATTCTAAAGATGTCAATACCTGATTTGGCAGATTGTTTGACAAAAGCGCGAATAACATTATCTGGATAATTTTTGTATCCGACGGCGTTAGCGCCGCGCAAAAGCATTTGGAAAAGAATATTAGGGATTTTTTCCCGCAAAATTTCTAATCGTTCCCATGGTGATTCGTTCAAGAAACGATAAGCAGTATCAAAAGTAGCGCCGCCCCACATTTCTAACGAGAATAAATCTTTCCCCAGCACAGAAACTGCTGGCGCAATACGATACATATCAATAGAACGTACCCGAGTAGCTACCAAAGATTGATGCGCATCACGGAAAGTCGTATCTGTTAGCAGCAGTTTCTTTTGTTCCAATACCCACTGCGCCAATTTTTTCGGTCCATGCGCATCCAAAAATTGTTTACTACCGCATAAAGGTTGTTCAGGTTCTTCAAATTTCGGCACTTGCGGCACATCGAAAACCGGTTTTTGCCCTTTCGTTTCGTTGACAGCTTTTTCTCCTAAGAATCTTAAAACTTTATACTCGCTGTCACGTTCTTTGGGAATATTGAATAAATCTGGAGTCTTGGCAATAAAATTGGTATCGCATTTTCCCTGACGAAAACTATCATGATTGAGTACATTGAGTAAAAAACCGATATTAGTTTTGATCCCTTTAACTTCTGTTTCTCGCAATGTACGAATGGCTTTGTTGATACAATCGTTAAAGGTGCGGCTCCACGCGCAGACTTTGACTAAAAGACTGTCATAGTATTGACTGATAAAAGCGCCGGAATAAGCGTTGCCGCCGTCCAAACGAATGCCATTGCCAGAACTGGAACGATAGACTTCAATAGTTCCTGTATCTGGTGCAAAGCTGTTATTGGGATCTTCTGTTGTGATACGGCATTGGATAGCGTAGCCGTTAATTTTAACGTCATTCTGAGATTTAATGTTAACTTCATCAGAATCCAGCTTATAGCCTTGTGCAATTAAAATTTGCGATTGTACAATATCAATACCTGTTACCATTTCTGTAATGGTGTGTTCTACTTGAATACGAGGATTCATTTCGATAAAATAATGTTGCCCAGCGCCATCCACTAAAAATTCTACCGTACCAGCACCGCGATAGTTAACGGAACCAGCAATTTTTAAAGCATCACGACAAATAGCTTGACGCTGTTCTTCATTTAAACACAGCGCTGGCGCGAATTCGATAACTTTTTGATGACGCCGTTGAATAGAACAATCGCGTTCATACAAATGAACCAGATTGCCGTAATTATCTCCTAAAACCTGCACTTCAATATGCTTGGGATTTTGAATATATTTTTCCACGAAAACATCATCAATACCGAAAGCTTTCTTGGCTTCACTTCTGGCACTTTCATATTCCTGCAACAAATCTTTTTCTTCCAAAACGACGCGCATACCACGACCACCGCCGCCAGCAGAAGCTTTCAAAATAACAGGATAGCCGCAATGACGGGCGTATTCTATCACTTCATCTCGAGTAGTCGCTGCTTTTTCGACCCCGGGGATTGTTGGCACTCCGACTGAAATAGCTACTTTTTTCGATTGAATCTTATCACCTAAAGCATTCATCATATCATGTGTAGGACCGATAAAAACAATGCCCGCTTGTTCGCAGCGTCTAGCAAATTCGGCATTTTCCGAAAGAAAACCATAGCCCGGATGAATGGCGTCAACCCCTTTGGCTTTTGCTAAGGCGATAATTTCGTTGATATTTAAATACGCATCGACAGGCGAACTATTTTTGCCAACTTGATAAGCTTCGTCTGCCATTGTGCGGAATAAAGAATTCTTGTCCTCCTCGGAATAAATGGCAACACTGCGAATCCCTAATTCACGGCAGGCACGAAAAACGCGAATAGCGATTTCACCGCGATTGGCTACTAATATTCTTTTGAATTTTTTCATGTAGAAACCTCCTTGATGGAAATGGCAAATCATCATGATAATTATTATACGCTGTAATAACGCATAAACAAATACTTATTTTGAAAAAACATCATTTTCCTTAATAAAGAGTTTTTATTAAGCTAAGACAAGTCAATTTATGATACATAATGTATACAAAAACCGTTGAATTTTATACAAGTATTTTAATTAGTATATACTATTTTGCTGCCAGTATCCATGCATTGAGGTGCATAATCTTAACTGTAAGCAACACCTATATTGATGCAGGAGGGAGTAAAACAGGAAACTGCTTGTTTGTAAAAATCCATTCCACACCAGACATGAAAGGAGCGATTGACACATGGCAAAAACCAAAGCCGAAAAAATCACGAGCATTGATGAGGAAATCAGACAGCTTACAAACAAGAAAAAGTGGCTTATCCATGAGCAGAAAGAGCAGGAGCGCAAGGACAGAACAAACCGGCTCTACAAGCGCATGGGGCTTTTTGAAAGCCTTGTCCCCCGACACGATACCGTTGGCAGAGGAACAATCCAAGACATTCCTTGAAAAAACTGTAATGACCAACCACGCCCGCCGCCAAAACCGCCTATACAGCGTAGGATGACAGCGCATAATTATTATGACTGTTTAATCTGAATAATCTCTACAATATACTTGCTTCGTTTCATGTAGCGAAACTTAACCGGCCCCGCACACAAATCAACAAGTAACTTGTTGGCAGGATAAATCAATCCCATTCTATCACTATATATTCTGAATTTGCCAATGGATTTTCCTTCGCTTATCTCAATCAGTTCCCATTGCGCTCCCTCGCAAGCCTCAACTTTTGAACCAAATATTTGTTGCCCGAGAATAACATGACCTGAGAATATTTCTGTTGATTTGAATAGAATGTCCAGTGAGTATTTCCAATTCTAGATAATTCCCAAAATCAGAACACTGGGGCATACGCCAACCAAAATAAAACTATTTTCCCTTGACACATTGGTGAAGCCATGATTTATAAAAAACCCAATAGCAACGATAATT
>CATJSX010000140.1 GCA_949743265.1 uncultured Peptococcaceae bacterium | reverse complement strand
TTTTTCAGCGCAAAAGCATAATAGGCTGGATTATCTGGAATATGCTTGGTGATTTCGTTCATACTATAAGCGACCCAATGGTCTTTATATTGGCTGTAGTCAGCCGCAATGAAATGGTTGATAGCGCTTTGGGCAGCTTCCAGCCAACGTTGTTCACCAGTAAGACTATATAATCGGCAAAGGGCAAAAGTGGCTTCACCGTCGTAATAAACCGTACGGAAAGGCTCTTTGCGGCTGAAATCGCCGTTTAGGACATGATAATATTCGCCGGAAGATTGATCCAGCAAAGTGAGAATCCCTTCGCCCAAAGCGCGGCACAGCGGCAGATATTGCTCATTTTGGAAAACGTCGCTGTATTCGCTCAGCGCAACGACAGCGACACCGCAGCCGCCTAATTTGATTTCGTCATCTTTGGCTTCATACAAGTACGCCCGCCCCGCTTCGTCATAAATAATTTGTTCAGCCATAAAATCAATAGTCTGCTCAATTTTCGCTGCCAATTCCTCATCGGGCGCTAAGCGATAGCGGCAAATAAGCGACCATAATGTGCTGGCGTGGCGCACAATGTTATAATTATCAATATCATTGTCAAAACGAGGGTACATGCCATAGACAAAAGAACCGTCTGCTTTAATCTGATTCACCAAAAAAGCAGAACTGTTCATGATCAGTTCTTTGGCATAGCTATCGTCAAGAATTGCTATTTGCCGTCGGCCATAGGTCAAATCATCGTGGCTTAACGCATAAATCACGTTATCTTCATCACAAAACCAGCCAGCGCATTGAAAAATAGTATACGCTTCCGGCAGTTTTTCCAGCGGGTCACGATTCGCCTTGATCAAATAACGATTCAAGTAGGCCAAATCAATCCCGCCTTGGTCATAATCATAAATTTTGGCGCCATTCAGTTCCGCTTCCAGCAAAGCTGTCTGAAATTTGCGGTCAAATGCTACGCCGAAACGATAAAATTCATGGCGAGCCGCCCGCACTTCTTTTACTAATTCTTTGGTCTGCAAAACATCAGACATACAAACGACATCGGCTTTGAGCCAAACTGGATCATAATGGCTGTTGACCAGAAAATCTGTTGCTTGCTCGTCGACATTTGCCCATGCTGATGATAAATCAGCGCCTGTTCCACAAAAAACTTTCGCCCGCTCGGCCGTATTGCAAAGGGAAAGAAAAACCACCTGTCCAGTTTCGCCGCCAGCAGGGCTTTTGCCTATGAGCGTTTCGGTTTCTTCCGTTAAAACCTGCTTTTCCAACAACGCTAGTTTTTCTTTGTACGCCGTGACATTGGCAGCAGATTTTTTCCCGCCAAAACAGAATAAGATGATAGCCGATACCATCAACAATACTGCCGCTATAATGAGAAGCGATGATAAATTTTTTTGACCAGACAAGTGTCTTTTTAGTATAGAAGTTTTTTGGGGATTATGGTTGCTCATATAGTTCCTCCTTTATCAACAAAAAAGCTGCGATCCGAGCATGCGGACCGCAGCAAGTTAAGGATTGCCTTTTGGCTTAGCCGATATTGCTGTTACGCTTTTTTTCGTTTAAAGCGGCTGCCAGCAAGCACAGCCCAGAGAGCAGTGCCAAAATTGTCCAGCCATAGCCGCTGTCGCCTGTCTTAGGCACATCTGCCAGCGGTACGTCTTCATCGGCAATATCTGCTAACGGCACTTCTTCGTCAGCTAGATTAGCCAGCGGCACTTCTTCATCAAAAATATCAGCCAACGGTACTTCTTCATCGTCAATATCTACTGAAGATTCTTCTTCGACCGCAGGCGTTGTTGTTACTGGTGTGTTGGTGCTAGGTGTGCTGGTTAGAGGCACATCAACATCCGGAACAGTAACGTCTACGTCAGCATCAGCATCGGCATCGGCGTCAGCGTCAGCATCGGCGTCAGCATCAGCGTCAGCGTCAGCATCAGCATCTGCATCAGCATCAGCGTCGGCATCTGCATCAGCGTCAGCATCTGCATCAGCATCAGCGTCAGCGTCAGCATCTGCATCAGCGTCAGCATCTGCATCTGCATCTGCATCAGCGTCGGCATCAGCATCAGCGTCAGCATCAGCATCTGCATCAGCATCAGCGTCAGCATCAGCATCAGCATCAGCATCAGCATCAGCATCGGCGTCAGCATCTGCATCGGCGTCAGCATCTGCATCAGCATCAGCGTCGGCATCTGCATCGGCATCGGCATCGGCATCAGCGTCAGCGTCGGCATCTGCATCAGCATCAGCATCAGCATCAGCATCAGCATCGGCATCAGCGTCAGCGTCGGCGTCAGCATCTGCATCAGCGTCGGCATCAGCATCAGCGTCAGCGTCGGCATCAGCATCAGCATCAGCATCGGCATCAGCGTCAGCGT
>CATJSX010000139.1 GCA_949743265.1 uncultured Peptococcaceae bacterium | reverse complement strand
GCAACAAATACTACAGAGATAATCTGCGCCAGTATCCGCTGTATCGGTGTAGCTGATTAGCCTTGTAAACCGCGATAAATCCAACATATCAGGCGCATACGTTTTAAAGCCTCCGTTATATAGCCCGCCTTTTTTGTCTATTGGCTCTTGCATATAGTTGGCATCCCAAATATCCGGATCGATGGTCGCTTTCTTCTGGAGTAAGTCTGGCGTACTATATAAGTCCTCACACCAGCTTTTTTCCGTTTTTCTCTCTGCACCGTTTTCATCTTGTTCCGTTACCGTTTCTAGTGCTTGTATCTTTAACTCATAGCAGCGGTCGGGAAAGGTCGTTAAAAGCATTCCTGCCAAATCATCGGTGGCCCAACGGGTTTGAATGATGATTTGTATAGCCCCATCGAGCATACGACTGGCAAACGTATTTTTATAAAAATCCCAGTGTTTTTCTTTGACCCGTTCATTGACCGCTTCTTCGGCGTTCTTTATCGGGTCATCGATAATTCCGATATTCCCTCGCATACCGGTAATAGAGCCGTCAAAACCTGCGGCAAGATAGCTCATGTTGCTGCCTTCTAAACTCCACTTGCTCATAGCCCCATCGCCGCGCTTAATTTTTAAATTCGGCCAAAAGCTGCTCGGCACAAAATACGCATCATCGCCTTTTATCTCTTCATCGCTAATAATGTTTCTAACGTTCTTCGCGAATGTTTCCGCCAGCATGGCGTTGTAAGAAACCGTAATAATGGCGTTTTTCACACTTTGGCCAAAGCACCACGTGGCAAACAGCGCCGCTGTGTAACTTTTTCCTGCGCCCGGCGGTAGGTTCAAGATAAGAATGTCATACGGTTTATTTGTCGTTTCGTTCATCAGCTTATGTTCGTAAAGGGCTTGCATCGTATCGCAGATTCTTTTCTGATACTCTCTATGCCGCTGGTAAAAACTCGGGTTCATCAGTAAACAATACTCCCAGAAGTTACCTTTCGCCGTTTCTATCTTCTTTTGCCGCACCGTTTCTTCTGCTGTCAGCGTTTTATGACCGGTTAGCTCTTTTAATAGTTCCATTGTTAGTTAGCCTTGTCAGCATCGCTGCCGCTTTTACTGCTATTGTTGTATACAGCACCAATATAACCAGACAAAGCCCCGATACAAGTTAAGGCAATGTTTTCTTGATTGGTCAAAACACCCACTACAAAACCAATGCCGATGGCAATAATGGCTAGGCCGTCAATTAAGTTAATTTTTTCAATCTCTATTTTCATCGCAATCGCTCCTTTTCTTTAGTTTTTATCGCCTTGCAACACCCTTTAAAAATCTCCCAAAACCTTGCAAAAAATTTTAGCGAGTAAATAGTTCTCCAACCTTCTCTAACGGCTTAAAATGGAAATTTATTTTTTTAATTGCTTTTTAGCTCACTTTCTACGCCATCGATAATTTCTGCAATGCGCATTAAAATCTCTGGATGTTTTTCTAACTCTGCCGACAGTTCTTTTTTGACTTGTGCAGTGGCTTTTGAGACCCCTTTGTCAAACTCAAATCGTAACTTTTCACGGCTGACGGCAGACCGCTCTAAGGTGGCTAATGTGCGCATCGCTTCTAAAGTTAGCTTATCCACCTCTCGTCCTTCGCTCATGGCGTTGGTGATCATGTCCATCAACAGATTAAACGCCACAGTGGAAGTCGCTTCCGCCATTTCCAATTTGCTGTCTACGCTGGTTTCAATGATCGCTTTCGCCTGCTCTCTGGCTGTGCTTATCCTATCCAGCTTCGTCAGAAAATCTTTGCCGTACCGTTCGACGGATTTTTGACTGATAGAGTGGCCCGCCTCATTGATCAAGCGTGTAATTTCTTTATACGTCATTTTTTTATTGACAAGAGCATCGTTGATCGCTTCTCGTAACTCCGGCGGCAATTTATCCACTTTGCTATGGCTTCGTCTTTCTAGGCTCACTATAGATCAACCCCTTTATCGGTAATTGTCCCTTCGGCCAAGTCAACTCCTTCGGTGGTTAATTTATAAAATTCATTGCTTAACCCATCATAAAAATTGCCTGCGTTAAATTGGGGATTCTCCACAAAGCCGTCTTCTTTCAAATAGGTTAAGTTGGCTAAGAGCTCATTTTTCGTTACGAAATAGCCCAAATCGTTTAGCTGTTTATGCAGCGTGTCGATCTCAAACCCCGCAGGGTAAGCCCTTTGTAAAATTCTTACAATCCACCCCCGCACTTTCTTGTTACGCAGCGCTCCATCTTGATCAATCATCTCATTTCATCCTTTCCGGTTAATTTGCCTATGTCTTCTTTAATCTGTAGTAAAATATCCATCATGCCGTCAATCTTTCTTTCCACTCCGTTAATATCGCTGTCGTGTTGGTCTTTCGTCACGAAACGCCGGTTAATCTCTTTGATTTCTTCACTAATAAAACGCGTTAGTTCTTTGGCGTTATCGTTAATAGCATGGTTCAAATCTTTTACCGATTCGTTTAGCGCATGGTCTAATTCTTCGATCGCTTTTTCCGCTTCATCTTGGCGTTTACCGCTGCTGTTATATAACTCTCTTAGTGACCAGCCGATTAGACCGATCGCTACTGTCATGATTAAATTATAGATAACTGATAGCTCTACCATCGTTTTCACCTCGTTTACTTTAAATTGTTTTTTCATCAAAAAAAGGCAGTAAAAAGCCCTTTGAAAGATTTGGGCAAGACGATCTCACCGCTTCTTTCAAACGTTTTTACTGCCTTCTGTTCCATCCTCAGCAGACCTCGCCGCAACAGAGTATCCGCTTACTTATGTGCTTGTTTTCCTTTAATAATTTTCACCGGCAACCATCGCAAGATGGTTTCTTCGCCTAATTCAAAAGAGATTAGTGCTCTCTCTTTTCTTTTATCTACTTTTACAATTCTTTCTATGTGATCTTTTATTCCGCCACTGTAAATAATTTGATTCTGCCGGTATTCTATCGTTGACGCTTGTGTGAGTAATGCGCAGCTTTTCATGTACTCTATTTCTGTTTCTTTTATCTCTCCTTTGAGCAGATAGGAAATATACCACATGTTTTTTAGTTGATAATAAATTTCTGCGGTCAGCTCTGTTTTAACGAGTACATAACCGCTTAACAAATACTTTTCTTTTTCTCGCCATTGTCCATTTTTTCTTTCTCTTAGTTGGTACTTTGGGTTTAACACTTCAAAGCCTGCATTTTTTAACTGCTTTTCTACCGCTTCTTCTTCTCCAATGGTTATTTTTAGCGCATACCATTTAATTGCTATCACCTCAAAAAAGAAAAGAGATCAAAACGTTTTTTGTTTTGATCTCATTATAGCGGGTATTTTTTTACAGTGTTAATATTATTGGGAAAGACTTTTTTGAGTGGTTTTTGTGTCCATTTTATAGAAAATCCATGATCGTTAATTGCCTTTCGTCTGCTTGTAGGGGCTTCTTATTGCCTATGATTTGACTGAAACGATTCTTAGTCAGTTTGTATTTTCTCATTAAATACCGACGATTTGTGCCGTCATATTCTTCACGTACTTTCCTTATGGTGTATTGCTTTATTGCCGTCTGCATCGTAGGAAAGTAAATAGCTGTGCCGCTGTAGCAGTTTTGAACTTTTCTATAGTCTGCTTCTCCAAGTATTTCTTGTAATTCTTTAGCATCTTCCCCCATACGTTCATTGTAGATAGGTATATAAATGTTATCTCCGCCAAAAAGCCGACATAACTCCAGTGCCTGCTTGATAGATAATAACTCTGCTAGTTCTCTAATCTCCCCTTGCAGATCTTCGAGCATGATATCTGTCATTGTGTCGGTCTCCTTTCGCTTCGACTAGTTTCACTTTATAAGCATTTTGCTAATACACCGAAGATTTCCCCCCATGTTGGGGTCTCGGCGTTTTCTACTTTCTTCATCCAGTCGTCGGGATTGGTGAAATGCTTCGTTTCACAAACCATTTGACACGCTTCTTTCTGCCACTTAGGCACTTCTTTTTTCTCCATTGTTTCCACCTCCAATAGTAATTCTCTCAAATCTAAAATCCATTTACATTCTTTCGGTGTGCTGCCTTTCGGTGGATACCGCCAGCCGCCTTCATGGACTTCTATGTGCAGATGATTGCCGTGTGCATTACCGGTTGCGCCTTCTATGCCTAGCAGAGTATCTTTCGTGACGTATTGGCCTTTTTTCACTTTAATCACGCTTAGGTGGGCATATAAACTCTCTTTACCGTCAGCGTGTAAAACTGTGATATGTTTTCCGTAGCTTTTTCCGTGTGCATTAACGCTTTTCACAGTTCCTTCGGCAATGGGATAAATGTTTTTGCTTTCCAAGCCCACTAGGTCATTGCCGATGTGCCACCCCGCCGCCCAATCTCCTTTTTTCCCGAAGGGACAGCTTATTTTATACTTTCCTCTATACGGCGCTTGATAGTCCACGTTTCGCACCTCTTTCTTCAAGGCGACTTTTATACGCTAGCACTTTATCTACATAACTAGCTTCTAAACCGTTAGCTTTGATATATTGTTCCGCCCCTGCTCGTCCTCTGTTATAGCTGATGAGCATTGCGCAAAATACTTCTTCATCGGAAAAATTTTGTTCTTTCCAATAATCTCGCTCAAGCGACAGCTTATAGATCCCTGCGCTGGTGTTGTCGTAAAAATCATATACATCAAAGTCTGCGATCATCAAATCTTGTGCCAGAGCGGGGTAGGTATTTACGTTTAACTGCATTATTCCTTTACTGCTGCCACTGTCTGCGGTTGTGTTAAAGTTGCTTTCTATCGCCATCACCGCCAAACAAAGGCTTGGGGATAAATCGTATTTTTCCGCTTGCTCAACTACAAACTGCTGCTGTGCTTCGCTTAGCGGTACATCGTACAGCATTGGTTCAGCCGTCGCAGGCTGCGGCTGTGCAAGCCCCACAAATAACGATAACATCACAAGTACTATCGTGTTCATTTTCTCATTTCTCCGTTAACATATCGTTGTAGTTCTTTATTCATTTTTCCAACTAAATTATATTCAATCAAAAAGGCGATAAAAGCACCAATCATGGCTCTTTCTTGGCCGTCACCTATTTTTTTAACACTGACTTTCACTATTTCATACAGCGCTTTATGAGCATGTAATAACTCAAGCAGCATTTCCTCTGCATCGTTGAAATTACCACCTTTTGCGCTCGTTCTCTCCGCATCAACTTTAATTTCTATCATTTCGTTGTCCCCTTTCTATAGTAAATCCATGCCGTTTACTGCGGTCATATTAAGCAGAAGGGCGTTTTTCTCTTCTGCTTTTAACCCATCCATCTCTTGCAGTAGCCGTTCCAAGGCTACGCAAACTTTGATGAGTTCCTCTACGATTTTTTCTTCATCGGCTTCTGCGCTTTTAATCACTACTCTTTTTCCATCGGTTTTCACTGTTAGCATTTTACTATTCACCGCTTTCTTTGCTTTAATTTATCCACTTAACGATAGGATCTCCTCGGAATCCTTTCTCCCATACAAACCACGCATAGGCCACTGCTGCGGAAGTACATTTTTGGAAATCTCCATTTTTAGCGCACAATAATCTCAATGAGCTAACATAGATGACTTTTGGCGAATTTTTCTCAAAGAGTTTTCTGCGCTTCTTTCCTTCTAAAAAGGTGAGTTTTAAAAACATAGCTACTTTCTTTTTATCTTCTATGGTTTCTAATGCTTTTTCTACAAACTCGGCAGCATACCGATACGGTGGATTGGTGATAATGTCTCCGTTAAAATGTTTTATTTCGTTTTGTAAAAAATTTATCGGCTCTCTTGCGCCAAATCCTCTGTAGATGAGATCTGTGCTTAGCACATGATGCCCATGCTTTTCTAACACTTTAGCTAAATGTCTTTCGCCGCAGGCTGGCTCCCAAATAAGCGGCGCGAACTCTTCTTCTGCTAATAACAGCTCCATTGCTTTGGGATCCGTGGCATAGTAATCGTTTTCTTCTCTTTCTTCTTTTGCGTAATGAATTGCTCCCAGCGTAGAAAAAACGCTGGCTTTATTACCGGTCCAATCTTTTTCGTTTCTCTTATTACTCAAAACATTCCTCAATTCTTTCTTATTATTCTTTTTTGCTTTTAAGTGGTTATCCATTTTATAAAAATACTGCTTAAGACCACTAATCCCCATGAACCATTGACGACCATTCCTATTTTGTGAGATTCCAAAAGCGCTTCTTTATCCGTTTTTCTTTCTTTATCTTTTTTACTCGCTGTTATTACATTGTAGAAAACTATTGTCATTACTAATCCTGTCCAGATATTAAATAGTACATTCTCGACTGCCATTGCGCCCAGAACATAGATACTAGTGTAAAAAGTCATGCTTACTAGCGACATGATATATTTTTCTTTTTTCTTAGGCGGTTTTATTTCTATCCTCTCTATCATCGGTATCCATGTAGTTAAACGCATGTACATAATAAGCAGTCTTAACGTTATCGCTTCGACTGCACCCATGTTTTATCCCTCGCTTTCTATTATTTCAAGTCAAACTTTTACTTTATTAAAAAATTCAAATCACGCGGCGTTGCGTTAAAATTGTCCGCCGTGCTTCGCCCTTTTTCCTTTGGTGCTTTTTTGCCTTTTTTCTTTTCCTGCATGTTTCGCATAATGCCTCGCGTATAGCTTTCTTTATACTCTCGGCGTTGGCTTAGGTGCGCTCTTAGCGCTCTGATCACAACGTCAATATCAAATTTTTCCCAGTAGGCCAGTTCGGTTTTGATAATATTGGCTGAAATTGTTCCGGTTTTTCTGGTGAATCGGACGGTATCCCAATAAGTGATGATAAGTTGTTGATGCTCAGCAGTCGAATAGCGTTTTAAATAGTCACCACATTCTTCTTTTAACACCTTTTCAACGTTCATCATCGGCCCTCTTTTCTTTCTCTAAAATATTTTTCAAACTATCAATTAAGTTGCTGGCTTGGCCAAATTTCAGCCATGCTAATTCCTCTGCATGGTAATATTTTTTGATGAATCCTTCTAATCTAGCGGGATTTTTATCCCAGCCTAATTCTTTTTCCAACTGTCTAATTTTCCACAGTTGTTTTTTTGTCGCTCTATTCGGTCTTTGCCCATTGGT
>CATJSX010000138.1 GCA_949743265.1 uncultured Peptococcaceae bacterium | reverse complement strand
TATCGTTTTCAGTCATATGAAAGTCCCCTTTCAACAAATATATTTGCTATTGCCAAATTTGTTGCTATTTTAACGCGATATAACGATAAATGGAAAGATGTTATTTGGCAAGATAACTATAACGAAATATCGAACTAATTGCGATTGCTTATTTGTCTTTTGGGGACTTGCTTTGAATAAACTTGCATTTTTAGTGCTTTTTATCAAGAAAAAAATAAAAACGCAAGAGTAATCAAACCCTTGCGCCTTCGCCTATCTCCACTTTATTCAAAATGCCCATCAATTCACCAACAGTAATTTGCTAACCTGCCTTCCCCAGCCACTAATCCTTATCCAGCAAACGACCACATACTTCTTTGATCGCTACCAACTCCATTTCCGTTCCGCTACCCTTTTATTTAATTTACAACAGAAAAGACCTCACGCTTAAAAACGGAGGTCTTTTCGTCTAGCACTGTCTTTTTTAATTGCCACTAATGGCGCTGTCTTCTGAGCTCGATTATATACTATGCAAAACAGTTTGTCAATATACTTTTTAGCGAATAAAAACTTGTTTCATTTTTCATTAATCAACTCTAAATTCTTATTTGATAATTTTATACCTGCTAACACATCGTAATCTGATTTAGGATCATATATTTTCATTTTGCTTACTGTTGTTATTTGGCTTATTAAAGCTATACTATCCATTTTCATATTGCTATTTCTCTGATGAGTCTTTCTATGCCTTGTAATGCTTTTTTAGCATTTTTCAATTCTTGCTTTATGTCACTTGCTTCAATTTCGATATCCGATAACATATCACGTAAAATATTTTTAGATTGATTCGAAACGTCTGTTTTTTCCACTTCGTTGATCATTATGAAGAATTCGGCGATCTTATCTTCTAAATATTCGTTGCGTTCTTCTAGTTTGCTTATCTTATTCGTCAATGCACTATTTTCGTGTTGGTATTTAGTGTTTAGCTTTTCGTATATTTCATTGCCCAAAAATACCTCATCTTCGTGGACTTTTTTATCTTCTTTTTTTGATGTTAATGGGATGACATTTATAGTGGGAGCATGTCTAGCGTTGCAATTGTTGACTACTATAGCGTAATGCAATCCACCCTCTTCACTACCAACATTAAAACCTAAATTAACCTTTACAATATCTCCACGTGAATATTCTTTTAAACTAGATGGATTAAATTCTATTTCATTTTTTAAATATTTAACGTAATCCCGTAACCAATAAGACAGTAAACTGGCTCTCTTTTTATTCAATGCGTTTTCTTGCCAACCATACAATAACATTTTTACTTCATTTATTGTGCTGTCAACTAACTGCTTTAATTTTTCATCTGTTAATTCTTTACTCATAAAATCGTCCTATTCGCATTTTTTATAAATTATATCATATTTCGACAAGAAACTAAATTACAAAAAAATAAAAAAACAGTTAGACTTTGATACGCTCAAAATTTAACTGTTCTGCCTATTACTCTATCTTTGGCAATCCCTTTTCTGCATCATATCCAACACTGATCACTGGCATCAGCTTCGGCACATCACGCAATAATACATAATTACTACCATCCACATTAACCGCCTTAACTGTCACCAACTCACCTTTGACACTCACCGTCAAATCTTTTGCTTCTATCATCTTCTCCCCCTCCCTAACATGTTCCTCTATCCAACTGACAATGCGCATATAAACTCACCATACCGTCATCATGCTTGATACCAATATGATTGCCGTAGGCTTTTCCATGACCGTTAATACTTTGGACTGTTCCAGCACAGATAGGATAAATGGTCGGATTATCATCACCTACCATATCATTGCCAATATGCCACCCTGCCGCCCAGCTCCCCTTTTTGCCAAAGCGACAAGTA
>CATJSX010000137.1 GCA_949743265.1 uncultured Peptococcaceae bacterium | reverse complement strand
TTTCTTCAAAATAGTTCCCTCCTAAGGTTCATCTTAACAAATTTCAGTCCGTTTTCGCTCAGACTACAGCGCGGTCTTACATGGCGCAATCGTCTCTTTTACACCAATGCCCGGTCGCTAAATCCCCCGATTTACCGGCCTTTTTGCCACAAAGTTTGGGATTCCCTTACTTCTGTTCGAGGTGTCAAAACTTAACAGTTTTGACACTGTTTTTATAATTTATCGAATAGAGAAAAATTGCATTAAAAAATACGATTTTTGCTAAAAAAACGGTATAAAAACAATACTTTTAGGCTGTTTTTTGAAAAAATAAACGGTTAAATTGATAAAAACATACATTGTTGATTCATAAAAATTTTCAATTCTACAATCGTTTTCTTACGGAATTCTTAATAAATCGGTTAAAGGCAAATTTTTCTTGATTTGCTTATTCATTATGCTGTTTTTTTGTGCTACAATAATAAAATATTTGACAGGTAAAAATAGTAAGGAGGCATAATTTTGGTGAGTGAACAAAAAATATGGTCAAAATATCTTAAGCTGTCGGGTTGGGGAATAGTGGTTATCGCGATACTTTGCAGCTTAACTTTGTGGGGACAGCGATTGGCAGCAGAAAAAAATTATAATAATGTACAAATCTCGGTTAATTACACTGATGTCGTGTCTATGGCAAACGGAAACAATCTGTCCGTGGAAGAAATGGCAGCGCTTTTGCAAGAGAGAGGCGTAACTGCGCTGTTATTTAAAGAAGTCAGCGTTGGTGATTTACTGCGACAAGGAAAAGTTGGCTTGGCAGTAGGGCATAATTTGCAGCAATTACCTTATTTTGAGCGCATTAGTAAAACGATACCGATTACTGATGCTGATTTATTTGTAACGCTTTTGGATAATACATGGACTGAGCAAGTACGAGAACATCTTTTATTAAAGGTTGCTGGTAGTGAATTTTATGATGGAGATCTTGCTGTCATTAAGGTGCCTATTGCCATTCCCAGCACTAACAGCGAACTAGACCAAGCTAACCGCATTGTAACGGAAATTGGTATTGGTTTTGATCATGAAGGAATAGCTTTAGCGGAAAAAGTTGGTATGGGCGTGATTCCACAAATTCGTACTTGGACAGACGCCAGCGAAGCTTCTTTGCGCTTTGTGGCCAATGAAGTGAAGTCTTTACCCAATCTTTGTCAAATTCTATTTAACGATAAAGATTTACCGTGTGGAACGGAAGCTAAACAGCTGCAATCTTTTGCTCAAATGTTAATGATAAATGGGCAAGCACCGGCGCCTTTCGGCACAATAGAATTTTCAGAACAAGCAGGATTAAATCAGTTGGGTCTGTTAATGGACAAGGAAATTATCCGTTTGCATACGATTGCTAATAATGAAATGACGCGATTGAGTGACGAAGAAATTATGGATCGTTGGCTATTGGCGGTTAGAGAGCGAAATATGCGCAGTCTATTGGTGCGTTTTAAAAATATTGGGATACCCAGTAGCAGTTTAGAGGAAAACTTGATTTACTTTGAACAATTAAAAGAAAATTTGGAGGCGTCAGGGTTTAAACTTGATGAAACCTATCAAAAACCTGCAACTATCAATATCAATAATTTGTTAATGATTTTCATTGGATTAGGCGTAGCTGCTGGTATTCTGCTGATTTTACTTGAAATGAACTTACCGCGCTTGTCGCTGGTTGGCTTAGTGATAACAGCAGTTTGCTGGATTGGGTTATACCAATTTGCGCCTATTGTAGCACGAAAACTGATGGCCTTGGCTGGGGTGATTATTTTTCCTATATTATCAGCACTTTTGGTAATCACACCTCAACGGCAACGACTTTTGACGTCTATTTTAAATTTATTTAAACTTTCAGCAATCAGTTTTATTGGCGCTATTTTAATGGTAGGTTTATTGGCTGATATACTTTTTATGCTCAAACTAGATCAATTTATAGGCGTCAAAATTGCCCATGTGATTCCGTTGGCAGCAGTACCGCTGATTTTATATATTTGGCAAGAAGGAAAGCTGATAGAAGCAGTCAAAAATTTACTTAATGCAGCAATTACTTATAAATGGGGATTACTAGCGGCTGTTATTGCTGTAGCAGGAATGATTTACTTAGCACGTACAGGCAATACCACTGCCGAATTGAGTTCAGTAGAAGCGGCTATGCGTAGCTTTTTAAATGATTTTATGGGTGTTCGACCGCGCAGTAAGGAGTTTTTAATCGGTTATCCGTTAACGTTATTGATGTTTTACTATGGGGCGACGAAAAGCAAATGGTTTCTATCTATTGGTGCAATGATTGGTCAAGTTTCTTTAGTTAATACTTACGCGCATATTCATACTGCTTTATTGATTTCATTGCACCGCAGTTTAAACGGGCTGATTTTGGGCATTATTTTGGGGATATTAGCCATTGCTGGCATGGAAGTGCTTTTAAAATTATGGAGAAAATTGGTCAAAATAGAACAGTAAATTCAGCATGGAAATCAAGCAACTTTTTGATGATGTTGAGAGTCTATTATTTTAGAGGAGGATTTTTGTGGCGGGTAAAGTACTTTTATCAGGATATTATGGTTTCGACAACGCTGGCGACGAGGCGGTTTTGTATGCCATTATAGAAAGTTTGCGTAAACAGCAGGTGACAGATATTACAGTGCTTTCTCATAATCCATCAGCAACATCAAGTCAGTATAATGTCAATGCCGTCGATCGCTGGAGTAAAAAAGGAATTTATCAGGAACTAAAGAAAGCTGATTTATTTATCAGCGGTGGCGGCAGTTTATTACAAGATGTGACTAGCAAAAACGGCATCTTATATTATTTAGGTATTATAGCGTTAGCACAAATATTAAAAAAGCCAGTTTTGATTTACGCACAAGGTATTGGTCCAATCAAACATAAACGTAACCGTTGGCTATGTGCTAAAATCTTGAATAAAGCGACAGCTATCACTGTTCGCGACTATGACTCCCAAGCAGAATTGCGGTCTATGGGTGTCAATCAAGAAATTATCGTAGGAGTTGATCCTGTTTTGGGGATTGCGCCAAGTCAAATTGACAGCGAGCTTGGCGAGCAAATTTTAATGCGAAACGGCTGGCAAAAAATGCAAGGGCAGACGTTGATCATTGCTCTGCGTCCTTGGCAAAATAGCAATGATTTTTTACGCGAAGTGGCGCTTTGCGGCGATCATTTCAGCGCTTGTGGCTGGCAAGTGGTTTTTTTGCCAATGCATTATCAGGAAGATAACGCCATTTGTGAAAAAACAGCCGCTATCATGCACCAAAAAGCCATCGTTTTAACAGAGCATTATTCACCATTGGAAACAATGGCGATTTTACAGCAAGCTGATGTGGTCTTGGGTATGCGTTTGCATGCGCTTATTATGGCAGCAGTTGCACAAAAACCGTTGGTCGCGTTATCTTATGATCCTAAAATTGATAGTTTTATGCATAGCTTAGGTTTAAAATATCAAGTAGCTGTCGAACAAGTGGATAGCGCTCTTTTGATTAAATTATTAGAAGAAAGTTTAATTGCTCAAGAATGGCAAAAGGTCGGTGATCGTTTTCTGCAAGCCGTCGAAAAAGCTAATTTGCCAGCACAACTCGCTGTGAAACTAGCCGCAAAACATTAAAAAATTTTTTACTTTTATTAAAAAACTAAAACGGTGATATTTCCCTCTTGTAATCTTATGTTGTTGGGGATAAAATGGTGATTATAGAATAGAAAATAAAAGGCAGTATCACTAACGACATTTGGAGGTCAATAATATGATATTAAAAGTGGTGTTTTACGCACTGATTGCTATGGCGATCAGCTGGCTGTTGGTGCCTTTGATCGGCAAATTAGCCTTTAAGGTTGGCGCTATTGATAAGCCTAATCAGCGTAAAGTACATCAAAAAATTATGCCTAGAATGGGTGGATTGGCTATATATTTGGCGTTTTTCGCTGTTGTGTTAGTAGTCATGCCGCTTACTAAAGAACTCGTCGGTTTATTTTTAGGCAGTACCATTTTGATTGCTATAGGCATCTGGGATGATAGAAAAGATATTCCGCCTAAAGTTAAGTTATTGGGGCAAATTGCCGCAGCAGTCGTAGCAGTTCTTTTTGGCGTTCGTGTCGAATTTATGAGCAGTCTTTTTAGCGATAATGCGTTTCATTTAGCGGCGTTTAGTATCCCAGTCACAATTATTTGGATTGTGGGCATTACTAATGCTGTTAATCTGATCGACGGCTTAGACGGTTTAGCTGCCGGAACGTCAATCATTGCCGCCGTAACTATGGCAATTGTCGGATCTACTCATGCGCAACAAACCATGATGATGTTGGCTGTGATTTTGGCTGGTGCAACTTTAGGATTTTTACAGCATAATTTTCATCCAGCTAAGATTTTCATGGGAGATACTGGCTCCATGTTCTTGGGGTATATATTAAGTGTACTAGCTATTATGGGAGTTGCTAAAAGTGTGACATTTATTTCTCTCGTAACGCCAATATTAGTTTTGGGTATTCCTATTTTTGATACCGCTTTTGCTATTTTACGTCGGACACTCAACAAAAAACCTATTTTCAAGCCAGACAAAGAGCATCTGCATCACTGCTTATTAAATATGGGATTAAGTCATCGTGGTACGGTATTAGTCATTTATGGAATCAATATATTTCTAGCGGCTAGCGGACTATTGATGTTGTATGCAACGACTTCGCAAGCGATGCTGTTGTTGGTCATTGTATCGACTATCGTTTTAGTAGGCGCACGTAAATTAGGTATTATTCGTCTTAAAACGCCGGCCGTCAATCATAAAAATATTCCAGAAGAAACCGTTGATCACAAGCAGTCGTAAATTAAGGGGTGCAATAAATTATGCGGATTAGAACATTAGTGATTTTAGCAATTTTATTTTTTGCTGTTGGCAGTATTTTAGGTGGCGGATATGCTTTCTTTTATCACATTGGCGGTGATACTAAAGCTCATGTGGCCTCTACTATTTTGCCAACGCCAAAAACAGACGATGAAAAAATGATTGATGATTTTATTGAAAAACAAGAACAAAAACAACAGGGAACTCAAGAACCAGCTTGGATAGACGAAAAGAAAAACGATGATTCCAAAGAAACATCGACTAATGATAATGAAAAAAATAATAATGAAGATGACAGTAAAGATAATAACATTGCTGGCAGTGGTCGCATTGGACGTCCTACCGTTTCAGATGGCAAAACACTAAACGTACGTACCGAACCTAGTACAGAAGGCGATGTTTTGTTAGGAATTCCTAATACAGAAGAAGTTATTATCAATAAAACACAAGATAATTGGTACAATATCACGACGAGCAACGGAACTAAGGGCTGGGTATCAGCCGAATATATGGAAATTGTAGAATAGAATCATATCATAATTTAAGATGACAAAAATCTAAAGCCAAAGACTTCAACGAGTCTTTGGCTTTAGGCGTTACAAAGATAAAACGTTTAATTTATTGGCAAAAGAGCTGCATAAAAAATAAAGTTTTTACAAAAAAATACTTGACAAATTGTTCTGAGTCCGATAAAATAAAAAAGTAATCATTATGCTGTTCCTCGATGGCTCAATGGTAGAGCACTCGGCTGTTAACCGAGTGGTTACTGGTTCGAATCCAGTTCGGGGAGCTTTTTCGCGATTAGCAGCGTAAGCTGTTGATTTTATAGGGGTATGGCTCAATTGGTAGAGTAGTGGACTCCAAATCCATTGGTTCAGGGTTCAAGTCCTTGTGCCCCTGTTTTTGAACGCATCTCACTTATAGTGTGAGGTGCGTTTTTTGATTATTTTTAAGGAGGAATTGCTGTGAAAGCGCTGATCATCACCGTACCATTAGGACAAGGACATAATGCAGTTGCTTTTGCTTTGGCAAATTATCTTAGCAAAGAAAACGTCGATTGTCAGATTGTTGATATGTATGAATACTTGAATCCTTTTTTAAAAGAAATCGTCAGTAAAGGTTATTTTTATTCTATGAAATCAGCTTCGAAACTTAAAAACGTTGCTAGTAATATCTATGACTTAAACGAAAAGCGAGATGTTACCAGCGAATTTTCACCTAGTCATTTTCGCAATCGCTTAATGGCGTCAGAATTGAAACAACTTATTGATAAACAACAACCCGATTTGATTATTTGCACACAAGTCTACGCTGCACAAGTCATCAATATTTTAAAAGAAAATGGCTCGCTTGCTGCGCTGACAGTGGGTATTATTACCGATTTTACTGTGCAAACTTATTGGGAAGATGTCGGCGCTTTTGATTATATCGTTACGCCCAGTGAAAGGCTCACTTATCAAATTATTCAGCGAGAAATCGGTTTAGAGCGAGTGTTGCCTTTTGGAATACCGATCAGTGAAAAATTTGTTAGACGAAAAGATAAACAAGAATCGCGGCGACTATTGGGCTTGGATTTGTCTCTGCCGCTGGTTCTCATTATGGGCGGTGGTATGGGTTTTGGTGATATTGACGACTATCTTGAGCAACTGAACAACGCTAATTTGTTGATGCAATTAGTCGTTGTTTGCGGTAGTAATGAACATTTGTATCGTAGATTACAGCAAAAAGAAATTATCCACCAACATCAGATTTTAGGTTTTGTCGATTACATTGATCGATTGATGGACGCTGCCGATTGCATCATTACTAAACCTGGCGGCATTTCTACGGCTGAATCAATGGCGAAAGCTTTGCCAATGATCATGATTGGACAGCTGCCGGGAGTAGAAGATCGCAATGTTGAATTTTTGCTTAACAATGGCGCAGCACTTCATGTCAGTAAAACATTTTCTTTAGAAGAGGCGTTACAACTGCTTTTAGGAGTGCCAGAGCGGATGACACAAATTAAAACTGCCATTGCCAGCTTAGCAAAACCGTATGCTACACAAGCGCTGTGTGATTTTTTGCTGAAAGAATTATCAACAAAAAAGGAATAGTCGATAAGCAGGAAGCGAAAAAGAGCGTGCCTTAGGGCACGCTCTTTCTTATTTACCTAATTTACCCAAGAGGTAAATTATTTTTGATAGAAAACTACAGAAGCAGTAGCGCCAGTTTCAGCGTCTTGTGTAGCTTCTACAGTAAAGCCAAAGGCT